>NZ_JARRQY010000008.1:0-65597 GCF_037381185.1 Acidihalobacter sp. | reverse complement strand
GTCTGTGCCTGCGGATCAAGCGTCAGCACACGATTCAGGTACTTGGAGGTGTCCAGGACGACCGCGGCATTGCAGGTCTGCCCCGCCAGACTGGTACCGCCGCCACGCATCAGAATCGGCGCCTCATGGCGCCTGGCGATGGCAACCGTTTCCACTATGTCGTCGAGCGTACGCGGAATCACGACCCCTATCGGTACCTGCCGGTAGTTCGAGGCGTCCGTCGAATACAGCGCACGGCTGCCGGAATCGAAACGCACTTCGCCGCCGACCACGGTCTGCAAATCGGTGATCAAGGTCTCGGTAGCGGACTCCGTACCCGTCCAACCATCGGTTTGGAATTGCACATTCTCCATCGGGTTCCTCGTCGATCCGTTCATCAGTTCCCGCTTCGCGTGCGGGCAGAGCGCATTCTGAAGCATTTCCGCATGATCAGCCCAGTGCGAAAAACAGGCACCGGTCTTTAGATGCACTTGGTGGATCCCGGCCCGTAACGGTCTGACGACATTCGGATACCCGACGAGACCGACGCGCCCCACAGCAGCTGACCTAGGGCTGCGACTGGGCGCTTCAGTCGGCCGGTCAATCGACGCTCAATAACGAACGCTTGTTCGAACTGATGAACGGATGGGTCACCGACCGCGAAACCCGGCAGCGCATCCTGGTCGACAATCCAAGGGAGCTATACGACGCCTGAAGCGATCGTGTGCAGGATTCAAACTCTCTCGCCTGGATGCCGTCGCAGAATATCGACCACCTGCGCGTCGCTCACTTCCGAATCGGAAGGCGCTACACCCACCGCGGCTATCACACGCTCTGGCTTGCTGCGCCGCACACTGCGCAATGCGGCAAGCAACGTAGCGCCGGTCGCAACGCCATCGTCAACCACGATCACTACTCGCCCCTCAGCTGCGATCGGCGCCCGAACAGGCGTGTAGGAACCACGGCGCCGGCGCAGAACGTCCTGCTGCGCCGCCACCTCCGCCTTTATGTAGGCTGGGCTCAGGCTCAGAACCTGCGCTTCTGGGGTAAGTTCATGGTGTCCCGTTTCATCAACGGCGCCGATCGCGTATTCGGGGTTTCCAGGCGCGCCGAGCTTGCGTACCAGTACGACGTCCATCTCTCCATCCAGCCTATCGGCGAGCACCTCCCCCATAGGCACGCCACCACGCGGCACCGCCAATATCAGCGGATGAGTTCCACGATACGCCGCGAGCCGCTCGGCAAGGCACTCCGCCGCCTCCAACCTGTTCGCGAACATACTCATGCCTCCCACCGGACCAACGCCACAGCGCTTGCTGTCAACGCACTTCGCTCACGGCATCATCCGAAATCTCCAGGGGCAGCTCCCCGGCAGATGCGGGCCGGCCGAACAGATAACCCTGCTGCCTATGGCAGCCAAGGCGGAGCAGCGCGTCGCGTTGCTCCGGCGTTTCCACTCCTTCGGCCACAATCAGGATATCCATGCTCTCACCCAGCGTCAGGATCGTCCGTACGATCGCCTCGTCATCGGCGTCGGTCAACAGATCCCGCACGAAGGAGCAATCGATCTTGAGCTGATCCAGAGGCAAACGTTTGAGATAGCTCAGGGAGGAATACCCCGTACCGAAGTCATCGAGTGAAAACCGAATACCGTAGCGCTTGAGCGCCTCCATCTTGCCGATCATCGCTTCTACATCGTCCGCCAGCATACTTTCGGTAAGCTCCAGCTCCAATCGCTCGGGATTAGCCCCCGTTTCCTGCAGGATTTTCTGCACGCCTGCGACGAAATCAGCCTGGTGGAACTCCCGCGCACTGACATTCACGGCGACCACCAGATGCTCGCGGTCGGGATCACTCGCCCACTCTGCGAGCTGCATGCAGGCCGTTCGCAAAATCCAGCGCCCCAACGGCAGAATCTGCCCCGTCAGTTCCGCGACATGGATAAATACCGCCGGCGAAATCACCCCCTTCACGGGGTGCTTCCACCTGATCAGCGCTTCCGCTCCGACCACGCCACCCACGGCGTCGACCTGCGGCTGGTAATACAGCACGAACTGCTGGCGCTGCAATGCATCGTGCAATTCCGTTTCCAGTTCGGCGCGCGCCTCCAGCGACGCCTGCATCGCCGGATTGAAGAACTTGAGCAAATTGCGCCCCCTGGACTTGGCCTCGTACATCGCCATGTCGGCGCGCTTTAGCAGATCATCGATACTGTCGATCGCATCCGAGAACATCGCCGCGCCGATGCTGGCCGTTATGTTGTAAATATGGGCATTCAACTCGAAGGGTTGGCTGAAGGACCGCAACAGCTTGCGCGCCACAACCTCGATATTGCGATTGCAGACTTCGCGTTCTCTTCCGAGATTTTCCATCAGCAGAACGAACTCGTCCCCTCCCCAGCGGGCAAGCGTGTCGTTGTCACGCAGCTCTCGACTCAGCCTTGCCGCGACCTGCTGCAGGAGCACGTCGCCTTGCGCGTGGCCCAGCGTGTCGTTAAGTACCTTGAAGTTGTCCAAATCGATGAACAACACCGCCCCATCCAAACGACTGCGCGCATAACCGGCCAACGCGTGCTCGGCACGTTCCAACACCAGACTCCGATTCGGCAGATGCGTCAGCGGATCATAGAACGCCAGCTGGTGAATCTTTTCCTGACTCTGCTTCTGTTCGGTAAAGTCTGTGGAAATACCGCACAGCGCATATACCTGACCGTTTTCATCGTACAGCGGCTGCTTCACCGTCAGGTAGGAGCGCAGAAGATTGCCGTCGCGGCTGCGGTTTTCCTCCTCCAATGTCAGGCTGTGTGCTTGTTGCAGTACCCGCTGGTCGTAATCTCGGATACGCCGCGCCGACTCCGTGTCGAAAAACGCTTCATCGCTCTGCCCACGAATATCCTCGGGCGGGCGGCCGAACAGCTCCGCCACCTTGCGGTTGACGTACTGGTACTTCAGATCGAGATCCTTGATGTAGATATACGAATCGATGTTGTCGAGGATCAACGCCAGCTTCGACTCGCTGATCTGTAGGCTGCGCGTCTTTTCCGCAACCTCGCGACGTTGCATCAGCACTGCAGCCAACGCCAACAACAGCAGTCCCGTCATCGCACCCAGCCCCCACCACAACCAGACTGGTACGACCGTACGCTCCGGAGACACCTTCCAGCGCGCCAACGCCTGGTAGTACGGCGAACCGGGCCTCGCCTCCCATTGCTTCAAATGACGATCTATGGCCTTGAGCAGAGCGCTATTTCGCCCCTTGGCGGTAACAAAGAAAAGCTGCGTGGGCTGAAACAGGATCGGCGTGTTGGCAAGATCGTATCGGGCGGCCGCCATACCGCCGAAAAAGTTGTTCGCCGCCACCGCAGCCACTCGCCCGGACGCGGCCATGCGAAATCCCTTTGCCAGACTCTCGACCGGCACCAATCTGACGTTTCGAAGACCGAAACTGTGCATCATGTTGGCCAGATAGGTTTCCTGAACCGAACCGGCCAACACCGCAACACGCTTACCGGGAAGATCCCGGACAGAGGTCAGCGCGACCTGCTTGTTCCGATAGATTTCCGACCAGCTGTAAAGAGCAGGCACAGTGCCGAAACTCATGGTAGCCGTGCGCCTCTGGGTCAATGCCACATCAGGCATCAAATCGATCTTTCCAGCCCGCAGTAACCGTAGACATGACTGCCACTCGCAGACTACCGGTTCGAGTTTCCAGTCCTCCTCATAGGCGATCCGGCGCAACAGGTCACCGAAAATCCCCGAAACCTGATCATCCGCCAGGAAGATTTTTGGAGGATTCTGATAGACGCCGACCTTGACCACCCTCGCCTCCGACCATGCCTGCGGGCAGATCAGCGACACGATCAGCAGCAGGCAAACGGTCGACAAGCTACGCGCGCCCCCTTCTCTGCGGGGAAATCGGATTCCCCGCAACCGCACGCTTGCCCCGAAACAATGTCCGGACGGCCTCCCTTGAATGAGGTCGATGAACCTCATCGAGGCGAATTTCAGATATTCAAAGAACAGACCGCACGACCAACCGACCGCACGGAGGCCGACTCCATCCCGAACAACACATCGCCTGTGGTTCGTCCTGTTGTCCATAGCCTACACGTCCAGGATTCGAGATAAGCTAAACAAAACATGGGAACCGCTATTCTTCTCATCGCCTGCGAACATCGCGAAACACAGCATTCACACACAGAATATCAGGTTTTCACGTTATCGCATCATAACGCAAACACCATCAATTTCTGCTTTCACGCATTCGCCCCCATCTCGCCAAAACGAGACATGCTCAATACATCGACGGATGCGAGAGCAACGAGGCCCAGTGCCGAACGACGGGCCGGTAAACAAGCACCTTGCGACCCAGCAGACCGTCAATCCCATAGCCGCTTGAATCAGCGAATCAGTCAGGCCACCTCGTCTTTCATGCGCGTTTCGGCGCGACGCGGGGATCCAGGCGTTCGATGGCATCGGCCAAGCGGCACCGTCCGCTCACTCCTCGCAAGCATAGCCCAGCAGCGTCAAGCCTTCTTCGAGGTAATTCGCTACCAACGGAGTGGCCATGAGGTAATCCGCCGTTTGCAGCGTCAAACCGTCCTCTGCATCGGCATACGCCCCGTCCCAGTCCTCAACGTCGTAATCGCCACGCCCGAGCCACATCAAGGCAATCAAAGTCACCTGCTGATCCGGCTCAAGATCATCGATGACCGCCTTGACCTCCTGATAGTACGTATCGGATGCATATTCCTGCTGGAGCTCATCCAGCCACTCACTGTCCTGCAACGACACGTCATCCGAGGCGAAAGGTGTCTCTGCGGATTGGAATTCCTTCGCTCGGGCAATAATGAAACACACGGTCTGTGGATTGACATTCAACATGTCGCCCCCTTTTCAGCATCCATGTTGCCGTATCCGAAACGGTTTCCAAGGACACGCTGAACAACCGACCGCGGGGCAATCCACTACGTTGTCCCGCCTCATCTATCTATCGACTTGATACGTGCCGCACACCGAGCCCCTTGTACCTTAACCTTACGACTCGGGCCGGCCGCTCATGCATCCAGCGCACCTCTACCGCAAGCATAGGCCAGGCTGCGGGTACGCGTGCGCAATCTACGAAAAAAAGGCCGGCATGACTGCCGGCCCTTTCGCACGGGAGCGGAGCGCCGATCAGATCAGGCCGGCATCATTCAAACCGCGCAGGTACTCCCGGAACGGTTCGCTCAGCTCTTCATGCTTGAAAGCGTACTCGACCGTCGCCTTCAGATATCCCAGCTTGTCACCGCAATCATGGCGCTTTCCCTGCAATTCCCATCCGAGCACCCGTTCGTGCTCCAGCAAGGCGGCGATTGCATCCGTGAGTTGGATCTCTCCGCCGGCACCTTGTCCGGTCCGGCCGATCATGTCGAAAATTGCCGGCGTCAGAATATAGCGTCCCACCACGGCCACATTCGACGGAGCCTTTTCGCGCGGCGGCTTTTCCACCAACCCAGCCACGTCCCAAGTCGCCTCGGCAATCTGTTCACCGGCAACGACGCCATAGCGATGAATCTCTTCGATCGGCACCTTTTCGAGGCCAAGAACGCTGCAGCGCTGACGCTCGTACAAATCGACCATCTGCTTGAGACCGCCATCGGGGTCGGCGTCGATCAGATCATCGGCCAGAATCACTGCGAACGGTTCATCACCAACGACAGGGCGTGCACATGCAACGGCATGCCCCAAGCCCAGGGCCTCGGACTGGCGGATATAGACGACGCTCACATGAGACGGCAGAATCCCGCGCACCGTATTCAACAGTTCCGCCTTGCCCCGAGCCTCGAGTTCCGTTTCCAGTTCATAAGCCTTGTCGAAATGGTCCGGGATGGCCCGCTTATTCCGTCCCGTGACGAAAACAAGAACCTCGACGCCTGCCTTGACCGCTTCTTCGGCTGCGTATTGGACCAAAGGCTTATCGACGATCGGCAGCATCTCTTTCGGATTGGCCTTGGTCGCCGGCAGGAAACGAGTCCCCATTCCCGCAACAGGGAACACGGCCTTACGTATGGGTCTGGCGTGATCGGTCACAGTGCAATGACTCCTTAATGATTGGCAAACGGGCGGAAGGGGACGGCATGCCGTCCCCTCCCTCAGGTTCTACCATATGAGCACTGTAGCGGATAGCCGCCCCAGCGGCTTACTCCTTGGTTTCAGCCCTCATACGAATGTCCATGCGGTTGCGCTCGACAAGCGAGGCGCCAATCCCCTTTACTTTCTGCAATTCGTCCGGCGACTTGAAGCCACCATGCTTCTCCCGGTAACTCACGATCGCCTGAGCCTTCACTATACCAATGCCCTTGAGCGACTTGGCGATCGTTTGCGCGTCCGCTGAGTTGATATTCACGGGAGCGGCGTAAGCCGCTCCTGCCCCCAAGATGAAAGCCATGCCTAGCAAAGTACTGCGTGCGTAAGTGGCAAATGTCATCGTTATGACTCCTGTTGTAGCTGGTTATCGATTAGCCCTACCCCATATACCACACTATATATAAGGCATCGACATCCTAACATCATCGACTTTTTCAGCAAGCAGCCAGGCTCGAAACAATGGCCTTCAGACGTTCCAAGGGATCCGCAGCTTTGGTGATCGGCCGACCGATCACCAGATAGTCGGAGCCGATACGCAGCGCCTCATTCGGCGTCACAACCCGCTTCTGATCGCCCGCTTCGGCATCAGCCGGACGAATACCGGGCGTCACCAGCACGAAGTCGTCCGGCAACGCGATGCGCAGCTCCGGCGTCTCCGCAGCCGAGCAGACAACCCCGTCCAATCCACATTCATAGGTCAGCCGGGCCAGACGCAGGACCTGATCGAGGGCATCATCGGACACACCCACCTGGCGCAAGTCGCCATCGTCCATGGAGGTCAGCACAGTAACCGCGATCAGCAACGGGCGTTGGCCACCGACACCATCCAGCGCCTCCCGCGCAGCCTGCATCATCGCCGCTCCACCACCGGCATGCAGGTTCAACATCCACACACCCAAACCGGCGGCGGCTCTGCAAGCTGCCGCCACCGTATTCGGGATGTCGTGGAACTTCAAATCCAGAAACACTTCGAAACCGCGGCTCACCAGTTGCTCCACCAACCTCGGGCCGGCAACCACGAACAATTCGAAACCAACCTTCACCCGACACAACTCAGGATCCAGCCGCGACGCGAATTCGAGCGCAGGAGCCGCATCCGGAAAATCCAACGCAACGATGACGGGACGTTCAGACATGCTTGTGGACTCCAGGTTGATCGTCGGGAGAGTTGTAGGGCTTGATCGTGCCCCAGCGATGGCAGCCCGGACACTGCCAAAAGAGGTTTCGCGACCTGAAGCCGCATTGCGTACAGCGATAGCCGAACCATTGCGCCAGATACTCGTCGAGCACCCGTACCACCACACCCAGCAGGCGATCGACATCATCGTCGAAGTGCATCTGCTCCAATGCGATGTATTCGCGTAACAACCGTACCGGCGCCACCTGACGCTCGATTTCCGACAGCAACACATGCCTCGCTTCCCGCTCATCCCCCTGTTCGAGCAGCACCCGGGCAAGATAGATCACCGCCTCGCCATCGCGATCATGCGCGCTGAGACGCGTCAGCAGACGCATAAACCCGCGGCGGTCTCCGGACAGACGGAAAACCTCGCTCAGCTTGGGAAACACCAAGGGCAAATACTCAGGATCCTGCTCCATCACCCGCGCGTAGTACCGACCCGCAAGGCGCGTATCGCGATCCTCCAGCGCGAGATCCCCCAGCAGAATCCCGGCACGCACGCTAGCCGCATCACGCGACATGGCCTGTTTCGCATGCTCCAGCGCAAGCCGCGGGCGCCCCGCGCGACGTTGATTCTCAGCCGACTCGCACCAGTAGTGGGCGATAACCGCCTGCCCCGGTTCACCGGACGCCAGTTGCGAGGCCTCTGCGTAACGAATCGCGTTCGCCCAGTCCTTTTCCTGTTCGTAGATCCGCTGCAATTCGCGATTGGCTTCGGCCCTCAGATAGCCGGTGCCGAGCAATTCCTTGTACAGACCCTCTGCACGATCGAGCAAACCGGCATGCATATAGTCCTTGCCGAGTTCCAGCAGCGCAGTGGCCCGGTGCCGCCCCTCCAGGTGAGGGCGGGCGATTAGATTTTGATGAATGCGTATGGCCCGCTCGACCTCCCCGCGTTTACGGAACAGACTGCCGAGCAGCAGGTGCGTATCGACCGTTTCCGAATCCACCTCGACCATGCGCACGAAGAGTTCGAGGGCCTTGTCGGGCTGCTCGTTGAGGAGATAATTCAAACCCTTGAGATAATCGTCCCGAAAGCCGCTGCTACGGCCTTGCGCCGCACGCCGCGCATAACGAAGCCCGGACCACCAGCCGGTCGCTGCGGCGAGTGGCAGCAGCAGCCACAGCAGCTCGGGCATCAGGTCGAATCCTTGAGCGGAAGGTTACGCAGCGAATCGAGTTCCTTTTCGCGCTCGGCCAGCTTGCGGCGCAGACGGCGCAGCTCAGTCGTCTTGCCCATCCACAACAGACTGGAGACCACTCCGCCCAACACGGCACCGATCAGCATCAGGCCGAACACCGCCACCGCGATCGGCAAGGTCACGCTGATGAAGTAGAAATTCAGCGCCACCACACCGAGATTCAGCGTGGTAAACGCCAGAGCGATGAACATTAGGATCAATACGAAAATGATCGACAGCACTTTTCGCATGGAATCGGAACCTCGCTATATATGAAGCTCTGCCGCACTGCTGCGCAAACAGTCGTTTCTGCGTTAATTAGGGAATACCGATGGATTCGTTTCACCCAGCCGGGTGCCGCCAGAACATCTCGGAACGGCACCTTGTCCATCGGGACAGGACCAACCTCTACGTTAGCGGGAGACTTTAACAGATCGGGCGAAATCGGACAGGAGACCGCGGTTCGCGGCCCCGAATCCGGGTCCACATACGAAGACGGGCCGCATGGCGACCCGTTCAAATCGTTTTGGACTCATTCGGAATTGACGCGTTCCCTCAATTCCTTGCCCGGTTTGAAATGAGGAACATGCTTACCCGGTAGAGGAACGGATTCGCCGGTCTTCGGATTTCGACCGACTCTCGGCGGTCGGTAATGCAGTGCAAAACTACCGAACCCCCGGATTTCGATTCTTTCCCCGGATGCCAGAGCGTTACTCATCTGCTCCAACAACGTTTTGACGGACAGCTCCACGTCGCGCGCATGCAGATGGTCATGCTTACGCGCAAGGGCTTCAATCAATTCAGACTTTGTCATGAAGCATCCCTACTGCTTTTGTGCCTCCCCGGCGCTGAGAACACCGGGGAGCATTCTTATTGCTCTAATGGGCTCTGATCAGGAATTGTTCTGGCCCATCTTTTCCTTCAGCAGCTCACCCAGCGAAGTCGTCGCGGAACCGCTACTGCTGTAGTCCTGCAAAACCTCGGCTTCCTCGGCGAACTCCTTGGCCTTGATCGACAAGGTGATCGTGCGGTTCTTGCGATCGACACCGATGAACTTAGCCTCGACCTGATCGCCGACGTTGAGCACGGTGCGCGCATCTTCCACGCGATCACGCGACAGCTCGGACGCACGCAGGGTACCGATGATCTCGTCACCCAGGTCGATGACAGCCGCCTTGGCATCGACTTCGGTCACGGTGCCGTTGAGGATACTGCCCTTGGGATGCTCGGCCACGAAATTGGAGAAGGGGTCCTTGTCCAACTGCTTGACGCCCAGCGAGATGCGCTCGCGCTCCGGATCGACGGCCAGCACGACCGCTTCGATCTCGTCGCCCTTCTTGTAGCTACGAACAGCCTCTTCGCCAGGCACGTGCCAGGAGATGTCCGACAGGTGCACCAGACCGTCGATGCCGCCGTCCAGGCCGACGAAGATACCGAAATCGGTGATCGACTTGATGGTGCCGCTGACGCGGTCGTTCTTGTTGAAATTCTGCGCGAAATCTTCCCACGGATTGGGCAGGCACTGCTTCATGCCCAGCGAGATGCGGCGGCGCTCCTCGTCGATGTCGAGGATCATGACCTCCACCTCGTCGCTGATAGCAACGACCTTGGCCGGGTTCACGTTCTTGTTGGTCCAATCGATCTCGGATACGTGCACCAGACCTTCGACGCCGTCCTCGATCTCGACGAAACAGCCGTAATCGGTGATGTTGGTCACCTTGCCGAACAGACGGGTGTTGACCGGGTAGCGGCGGCTGATATCGACCCACGGATCCTCGCCCAGCTGCTTGAGGCCGAGGGACACGCGGTTGCGCTCGCGGTCGAACTTGAGCACCTTGACCTCGATCTCGTCGCCGATGTTGACGACTTCGGAAGGATGCTTGACGCGCTTCCACGCCATGTCGGTGATGTGCAGCAAACCGTCGATGCCGCCGAGGTCCAGGAACGCACCATAATCGGTGAGGTTCTTGACCACACCCTTGAGCACCTGGCCTTCGTGCAGGCTTTCGAGCAGCGCTTCGCGCTCGGCGCTGTACTCGGACTCGACCACGGCACGGCGGGACACCACGACGTTGTTGCGGCGGCGATCCAGCTTGATGACCTTGAATTCCAGATCCTTGCCTTCGAGGTAGGCCGTATCGCGCACGGGACGCACGTCGACCAGCGAACCCGGCAGGAACGCGCGGATGTCGTTGATGTCGACGGTAAAACCACCCTTGACCTTGCCGGTGATCTTGCCGGTGACGACCTCTTCGTTCTCGAAAGCCTCTTCCAGGACCTTCCAAGCCTTGGCGCGCTTGGCTTTTTCACGCGAGAGTCGCGTTTCGCCGAAACCGTCTTCGACGGCATCGAGGGCAACCTCGACCACATCGCCGACCGCCACTTCGAGTTCACCGCGGTCGTTGTAGAACTGCTCGGTCGGGATCACGCCTTCGGATTTCAGGCCGGCGTTGACCATCACCACGTCCGGGGTAATCTCCAGCACGGTGGCGTTGAGAATGGCACCCGGCTTCATCTCCGTGTAGGCCATGCTCTCTTCTAGAAGCTGCGCAAAACTCTCGCTCATAATGTTGATTTGACTCGCAATAACCGCCACGCAATTGCTTGCGTACCGGGTTGTGTTGAACACAAGCGGAACCGCGCTCCACGGCTTCCGCCATTCCAGGTTGGTACTTCTACTGCACGCCTCGATCCGCGATCAGGGACAGGATCCGGGCCATCACGGCCGGTATGTCCATCGCGGTCGAATCGACCGTCACCGCGTCCTGCGCCGCCTTCAACGGCGATATGGAACGTTGCGCATCACGTGCGTCACGTTCCGCCAGATCTTGGTAAAGGGCGTCAAGGTTAGCATCAACCCCCTGTTCTCTCAACTGTTTCCAGCGCCGATCGGCTCGTGAAGCCACGCTGGCGGTAAGAAATATCTTGAGCGGCGCGTCAGGAAACACCACAGTTCCCATGTCACGCCCGTCCGCTACCAGCCCGGGTGCCTGTCGAAAGACGCGCTGGCGTTCAAGCAGGGCATCGCGCACGGCAGGCAGCGCCGCCACCTTGGAGGCCGCCACGCCACATTCCTCGGCGCGGATGGCCAAGGTCACGTCATCGCCTTCCAGATGAACACGGCTGCCGCCCTCGACCAGCGGAAACTCCACCCTCAACTCGACAGCCACCTTCCGCAAGCCCTCGACGTCGTCTAAGGCAACCGACCTGCGCTCGGCCGCAAGCGCCACCAAGCGGTACAGCGCGCCGCTGTCGAGCAGATGCCAGCCGAGCTCTTCCGCCAGCAAACGGCTGATGGTGCCCTTGCCCGAACCGCTAGGGCCATCGATGGTGAGCACCGGAGCGGGAGAAGAAACGCTCATGCTTCCACCGCCACTTCGAGCCCTGCGGCACACGCCGTGGCGACGAACCCCGGGAAGGAGGTCTCCACGTTGGCGCAATCGTTCACCACAATCTCCCACGCAGCCCTCAGACCGGCCATCGCGAAGGCCATGGCGATACGATGATCACCGTGACTATCCACCGTCCCGCCGCCAAGCTCGCCGCCCCGTATCACGATGCCGTCGGCCTGCGGTTCGGCATCCACGCCCAGCGCCACAAGGCCATCGGCCATCACCTGAATGCGATCGCTCTCCTTCACGCGCAGTTCCGCCGCCCCGCTCAGACGGGTTTCACCCTCGGCACAGGCGGCAGCGACAAACAAGGCGGGGAACTCGTCGATCGCCAAGGGCACCAGCGTTTCCGGAATCTCGATGCCGTGCAACGGCGCGTGGCGCACGCGCAGATTAGCGACCGGCTCGCCGCCCACTTCACGCTCTTCAAGCACTTCGATATCGGCGCCCATCAGGCGCAGGATGTCGATCACCCCGGTACGCGTCGGATTGATACCGACGTGTTCCAACAGCAGATCGGAACCCGGCGCGACGCTCGCCCCGACCAGAAAGAACGCTGCCGAGGAAATGTCCGCCGGCACCTCCACCCTGCCACCGCTCAAGATCCCTCCGCCCTGCAGACAGATCCTCGCACCGTCGCGCTTCACCTCATAGCCGAAGCCCGTCAACATACGCTCCGTATGGTCGCGAGTCGGCGCCGGTTCGGTCACGCAGGTCTCGCCCTCGGCATACAGGCCAGCCAGCAACAAGGCCGACTTGACTTGGGCGCTGGCCACCGGCATCGCGTAGTCCAGCCCGTTCAAGCGCTGGCCACCGCGCACCCGCAGCGGCGGTGTTCCATTCTGGGCGGTTTCGATCCGTGCCCCCATCAGCGCCAGCGGCTCGGTGATCCGCCGCATGGGTCGGCGCGACAGCGAAGCGTCGCCGACCATCGTGCTGTCGAACACCTGGCCGGCGAGCACCCCGGCCATCAGCCGCATAGCGGTTCCGGAATTACCCAGATCCAGCGGACCGGCAGGTTCCTGTAGGCCGTGCAATCCGACCCCGTGCACGCGCACATGCCCTGCCCCCAGCGTTTCCACCTGCACGCCCATGGCCTGGAATGCGGCCAGCGTCGCCAGACAATCGGCTCCCTCCAGGAAACCGTCGACCTCGGTCACTCCCTCGGCAAGACCGCCGAACATGATCGCACGGTGCGAAATGGATTTGTCGCCCGGCACGCGCAAGCGCCCGGCAAGGCGCCCTCCGGGGCGAACGGTATAGCGCTGATTCAAGCCATGCATCGAAAGGCCCTGTTGGTATTTGTTTGAAACCGTTGTCTTGCGAACGACCGCCGCGGTTCAGTGGTTGAACCGGTCCCGAGACTGTTTGGCGCGCTGGAACAGTTCCTGTAGCCGCTCGCCGTCGCCAGCGGCAATGGACTCGCTCAGCGCATGCAGATCGCGTTCGAAATGCCCGAGCACGTCAAGAATCGCATCGCGGTTGCTCAGGCACACGTCCCGCCACATCACCGGGTCGCTCGAGGCGATCCGCGTAAAATCGCGAAACCCTCCCGCAGCGTAGCGAAAGATTTCGTCCCGCTCGCCCAACCCGGACAGGCTACCAACCAAAGCGAATGCAAGCAGATGGGGAAGATGGCTGGTCGCGGCAAGCACCTCGTCGTGATGCTCGACCCCCATTTCCTCCACGACGCCACCAGCACGCTCCCAAAGCTGACGCACGCGGGCACGCGCCTCGGACGTAGTACCAGGCAGGGGCGTAAGTATGATCCGCCGGCCGATAAACAGGTCCGCACTGGCCGCCTCGACGCCGGAGCGTTCCTTGCCGGCGATCGGATGTCCCGGCACGAAATTCGGCGGCAGACGCCCCAGGCCAGTCTCCACAGACCGCACCACTCCGCCCTTCACGCTGCCGACGTCGGTCAACAGCGCGTTCTCGTCCAGGCACCCGCGCAGGGCCCGACACACGCCCTCGACCGCGCCGACCGGTGTCGCCAGCACGATGGCATCCGCACTATGCACGGCGGCACAGGCGCTAGTTTCGTATCGATCGACAATACCCAGCTCGACCGCGCGTTCCAGACTGGCGCGGTCACGGTCGTAGCCGATGATTTCGCGACACCCTCCGCCCTGGCGCAGAGCCAAGGCCAGAGAACCGCCGATCATCCCGACGCCGATCAGCGCCAGACGCTCGATCATCACCGGGCCGACTCCCGACTAGCGCGAATCACGTCGCTCACAGAACGGCGCGAGGATAAGCCCCCAGAACCCGGAATAGATCCGCCTCCTGCCGCAGCCCGGCCAGCGCAGCCTTGACCTTGGCTTCCTCGGCGTGTCCCTCGATATCGAAGAAATACACATATTCCCAATTGACGCAGCGCGACGGACGCGACTCGATGCGCGTCATGCTCACACTGTTGAGCGCCAGCGGCGTCAGCAAACGATGCAGCGCGCCGGGGCGATTAGGCGTGGACACCAGCACCGAGGTCTTGTCCTCGCCGCTCGGTGATACCACCTGGTTGCCGATGACCAGGAAACGGGTGGTGTTGTCCGGATGATCTTCGATATTGCGCCGCACAGTCTGCAGGCCGTACAACTCGGCGGCCGTATCTCCTGCGATCGCGGCGGCGCCTTCCTCCTCGGCGGCACGACGGGCCGCTTCTGCATTGCTCGTTAGCGCGATGCGATCGGCTTTGGGCAGGTTGACGTCAAGCCATCGGCGACACTGCGCCAGCGCCTGCTGATGCGCATAGACGCGCTTGACCTCCCCGAGATCCTCGTGCTTGCTCAACAGATGATGATGGATACGCACCAGTACTTCACCGCAGACCTTGAGCGGCGACTGCACGAACAGATCGAGCGTGTGACTCACCACGCCCTCGGTGGAATTCTCGATCGGCACGACACCGTACTGGCAGGAGCCGGCCTCGACTTCGCGGAACACGTCCGCCAGAGAATTCATCGGCGCCAGCGCGGCATCGTGGCCGAAGTGCTTGAGCACCGCACCGTGCGTATAAGTGCCTTCCGGACCGAGGAAAGCGACGCGCAGGCGAGCCTCCAGCGCCAAACAGGCTGACATGATCTCGCGGAACAGACGCGCGATGGCCTCATCGGACAGCGGGCCGGGATTCTCCGCCTGCACGCGACGCAACACCTGCGCCTCGCGCTCGGGTCGGTAGAAATCACCGTCGCCACCGCCACCGCGTTTGACCTTGGCCACCTCTTCCGCGCAGCGCGCACGCTCACTGATGAGTTTCAACAACTCGCCGTCCAGCGCATCGATACGCTCGCGGATATCTTGCAAACGCTCCTGTTCAGACATGATGTCTACCGTCACCTTGGTGTTTTTGGTTCCCCCCGCGACGCGCGGGATGGCGTGTAGGAATTCCAGAGTCTGTTCATGTTGCTGGGCATACCGCCGGAGCCGTGTCCCTCAGCCCGCCAGACACCGAGCACAAAGTGTAGCCCGGTTACGCGCGTCAACGTAACCGTTCGCTAAGCCTGCGATCGTTCGAACTCACGCATGTATTCGCATAGCATGTCCACACCGGACTCCGGCATGGCGTTGTAAAGGCTTGCGCGTATACCGCCAACCGAACGATGTCCCCTGAGATCGCTCATCCCCGCCGCCTCGGCCCCGGCCAGGAAACTCGCCTCCAGCGTCTCGTCGGCCAGCGTGAATGTGACATTCATCCACGAGCGGCTGTCCGCCCGGACCTTCGCACGGTACAGCGAGGAGGCGTCCAGCACATCGTAGACCTTCTGCGCCTTGCGCCGGTTGCGCTCTCCCATTGCCTGCAAGCCACCCTCGGCCTCGATCCACTCGAAAACCAGGCCCGCGGCATACCAGGCAAAGGTGGGAGGCGTGTTGTACATCGAACCATTGTCGGCGTACACGCGATAGTCAAACACCTTCGGCGTACCTGCCATCGGCTCGTGAAACAAATCCTCGCGCACGATGACCAGCGTGAGACCGGCCGGCCCAAGGTTCTTCTGGGCGCCGGCATAGATCAGACCGAAGCGCGAGATATCCAGCGGGCGCGAAAGCATCGTCGACGACATATCCGCCACCAGCGGCACCGTCCCGCTGTCCGGCACGTAGCCGAACTCCACACCGCCGATGGTTTCGTTGGGCGTGTAGTGAAGATAGGCGGCCTGCCCGTCAAGCTCTAGAGAGGTCTGCTCGGGTACGTGATTGAAACCGTCGGACTCGGCGCTGGCGGCCACCCGTGCGCTGCCGTACCGCCCCGCTTCGGCGATCGCCTTCTTGGACCAGATGCCGGTATCGATGAAATCCGCCGAGGCGCCGCGCAGCAGGTTCATCGGCACCATTGAAAACTGCGCGGTGGCTCCACCCTGCAAAAACAGCACCTTGTAGTTGGACGGCAGCCCGAGCAGACGACGCAGCGTCGCCTCGGCACGCTCGGCGATGGAAACGAAGGCCTCGCCGCGGTGGGACATTTCCATCACGGACATGCCGGTGCCGTTCCAGTCAAGCAGCTCGGCCTGTATCTGCTCGAGCACAGGCTGCGGCAGAATCGCCGGGCCGGAGCTGAAGTTGTAGACCCGCCGCATCATCGCCAACCCCGCTCAGTCATCGCCCTCGGCGTCGCCTTCCGCTTCATCCTCACCCAGAGGCTCGACGCGCGCCAGCTGCACGAGGCGCTCGCCTTCGCTCAGCCGGATCAGCGTCACGCCCTGCGTATTGCGTCCGATGACCGAGACGTCGCCCATCGGCGTGCGCACCAGCGTGCCCCCGTCGGTGATCAGCATGGCCTCGTCCTCGTCGCTCACCTGGATCGCTCCGATCACGGCGCCGTTGCGCTCCGAGGTCTGGATGGCGATGACACCCTGCCCACCGCGTCCGCGGTGCGGGAAATCGGCCACTGCCGTACGCTTGCCATAACCGTTCGTGGTCGCCACCAGCACCTTGGCCTCGGCATCGGCGACGATCAACGAAATGACGCTCTGTTCCTCTCCCAGGCGTACGCCGCGCACGCCGCAGGCGGTGCGGCCCATGGCACGGACGTCCGCTTCGGAGAAGCGGATCGCCTTGCCGGCGCTGGTGAACAGCATAATGTCCTGCTGCCCGTCGGTCACCGCCACGCCGATCAGACGATCGTCATCGCGCAAGTCGACGGCGATGATGCCGGTACTGCGCGGGCGCGAGAAGTCCATCAGCGGGGTTTTCTTGACCGTGCCCTTGGCGGTGGCCATGAACACGTAACGATCGGCCTCGAACTCGCGCGTCGGCAGCACGGCGTTGATGCGCTCGTCCCCTTCCAGCGGCAACAGGTTCACGATCGGTTTGCCGCGCGCGCCGCGCCCGGCCTGCGGCAGCTCGTAGACCTTGAGCCAGTACACCCGGCCACGGCTGGAAAAACACAGCAGCGTATCGTGCGTATTGGCCACGAACAGGGTTTCGACGAAATCCTCCTCGCGCATGCTGGTGGCCGCCTTGCCACGTCCGCCACGGCGCTGGGCGCGATAGCTGTCCAGCGGCTGTGCCTTGGCATAGCCCGTGTGCGACAGCGTGACCACCACTTCCTGCTCGGAGATCAGATCCTCAAGCGACAGATCGATCTGGCGCGCGACGATTTCGCTGCGGCGCTTGTCGTTGAACTGCTCGCGAATCGCGGTCAGTTCGTCACGGATAACCTGCATCAGGCGTCCCGGATTGGACAGTATGTCCAGCAGATCCGCGATCTTCTCCAGCAGCGCCTTGAACTCGTCGACGATCTTGCCCTGCTCGAGACCGGTGAGGCGATGCAGGCGCAGGTCGAGGATCGCCTGGGCCTGGACTTCGGAGAGGTGATAGCCGTCGTCCTTGAGTCCGAAAGCGTCGTCGAGGTCGTCGGGACGCGACGCATCGGCGCCCGCACGATCGAGCATGTCCATGACCGCCCCGGGAGCCCAGACGCGCTCGACCAGCGCGATCTTCGCCTCCGCCGGGCTCGGCGAAGCCTTGATCAGCTCGATGACCTCGTCGATGTTCGCCAGCGCGACGGCCTGGCCTTCCAAGATGTGCGCCCGCTCGCGCGCCTTGCGCAAATCGTAGATCGTGCGCCGTGTAACCACTTCGCGGCGGTGGCGCAGGAACGCGTCGAGCATCGTCTTCAGATCGAGCAGGCGCGGCTGGCCGTCGGCCAGTGCCACCATATTGATGCCGAACACGTTCTGCATCTGGGTGTGCTGATACAGGTTGTTCAGCACCACCTCGGGCATTTCGCCGCGCTTGAGTTCGATGACCATGCGCATGCCGTCCTTGTCGGACTCGTCGCGCAGTTCGGCAATGCCTTCGAGCTTCTTGTCCTTGACCAGCTCGGCGATCTTCTCCAGCAGCCGCGCCTTGTTCACCTGATACGGCAGCTCGGTGACGATAATCGCCTCGCGCCCGGAATGCGCATCGGTCTCGACGTGCGAGCGGGCGCGGAGGTAGATGCGGCCGCGGCCGGTCTTGTAGGCCTCGACGATGCCGCGCGAACCATTGATGACGGCCGCCGTGGGGAAATCAGGCCCGGGCAGATGCTGCATCAGCCCGTCGATGTCGATTTCCGGCGTGTCGATCAACGCCACGCAGGCATCGATGACCTCGCCGAGGTTGTGCGGCGGGATATTCGTCGCCATACCCACGGCGATGCCCGCAGAACCATTGACCAGCAGGTTCGGAACCTTCGCCGGCAGGACGCTCGGCTCGTGCTCGGAGCCGTCGTAGTTGGGAATGAAGTCGACGGTTTCCTTGTCTAGGTCGGCCAGCAGCTCGTGCGCGATGCGCGCCATGCGCACTTCGGTGTAACGCATCGCCGCAGGAGCGTCGCCGTCCACCGAACCGAAGTTACCCTGGCCGTCGACCAGCATGTAGCGCATCGAAAACGGCTGCGCCATGCGCACAATGGTGTCGTAGACCGCGGTATCGCCGTGCGGATGGTATTTACCGATCACGTCACCGACCACGCGCGCCGATTTCTTGTACGGTTTGTTCCAGTCGTTACCCAACTCGCTCATCGCGAACAGCACGCGCCGGTGCACCGGCTTGAGACCGTCGCGGACATCCGGCAGCGCTCGTCCGATGATCACGCTCATGGCGTAATCGAGATAGGACTGGCGCATTTCGTCTTCGAGATTTACCGACAGAAGCTCTTTGGCGAACTCAGCCATTCAGGCAAAAATCCTGGCTAAAAAAACAAGCCGCCATCGTAGCACAATCGACATAATCAAGCTCGTTCGCATAAGGAAATACCAGGTAGCCGAATCAGGAAGCGATTCGGGATCGGCAGGGGCGAAAGCGCCGGGGAAGCGCCGCGAGAACCGGGGCATCGAAACCGGACGCATCTCAAACGACCGAGCCGCACGTTCGGCTATCGAAAAATAGACCGGGGTACGCGCAGCGCATCCCAACGCGTCGGAGCGTAGGCGGCTCTGGAAGCACCGTACTCCAAACCACCGGTCCACGCTTCTCGCCAGAATAGCGATCCACCAGATTCAACGAGAACCAAACAGCTGATGCATTCCCGCCGGATCCGGCTGCTCGACAATACCCGCCTCGGTCACGATGGCATCGATCAAACCCGCAGGCGTGACGTCGAACACCGGATTCCAGGCCCCGGCCCCTTCGGCCGCAACCGGCTTACCGGCGAAGCTCAGCAACTCATCCTCTGCACGCACCTCGATCGGGATATCCGCCCCCGATGTGGTCTGCATATCGATCGTCGAAGTGGGCGCCACCACCATGAAACGCACGCCGTGGTGCCGCGCCAGCACCGCGAGGCCATAGGTACCGATCTTGTTCGCCACGTCGCCGTTGGCGGCGATGCGGTCCGCCCCCACCACCACCCAGCTCACTTCTCCGCCGGCCAGCAGACTGGCCGCCGCGCCTTCGCACAACAGCGAAACCGGAATGCCGTCGCGCACCAGTTCCCAGGCAGTTAGCCGCGAGCCCTGCAGCCAGGGCCGCGTCTCGTCGGCATACACTTTCGTAATACGTCCATCGCCCCAGGCGCTGCGAATCACCCCCAGCGCCGTACCGTAGCCCCCGGTCGCCAGCGAGCCGGTGTTGCAGTGCGTCAGCACCGCACCACCCTCGATCAGGGCGCCGCCGAACTGCCCCATGCTGCGGTTGGCCGCCACGTCGGCCTCGTGCAGAGCGTGGGCTTCTGCCAGTAGTGTCTGCCCCCACTCGCCTGGCGGGACACCTTCGGCGAGCGTCCGCATATGCTGCAGCGCCCACTCCAGATTGACCGCCGTCGGCCGCGCCGCCCCCAGCATTTCCAGCGCGGACGTCAGACGCGCCCACTCGCCGCCGGCCTCGCGCGCCGCCAGCACCGCGCCGTAGGCCGCGGCAATGCCGATGGCCGGCGCGCCGCGCACCGCCATGGAACGAATCCCCTCGGCCACGCCGGCGGCATCGCGCAGCTCCAGCCAGCGCTCCTCGGCCGGCAGCAGGCGCTGATCGAGCATCAACAGCGCATCGTTCTCCCAACGCAGGGGACGGACCTGATCGTATCCGGTGGACATGTGACAACACTCCTTGGAACAGCGGATGGACGGAGCGGCAACGCTTGCCGCAATCGCGGAGGCTCAGTATTGTCGCGCGCATGGACAACAACGCAGACACCCTTATCAGCGCGCGCTGGATCGTTCCGGTCGCTCCGGCCGGCCAGGTACTCACCAACCATGCCGTGGCGATCCGCGGCCGGCGCATCGTCGACATTCTACCGGCCGCGGAAGCGCACCAGAAATACGCCGATGCCGTACACCACGAACTGCCCGGCCATGCACTGATCCCCGGCCTGGTCAATGCGCACACCCACGCCCCCATGAGCCTGCTGCGCGGGCTGGCCGACGACCTGCCGCTGGAGCAATGGCTGCGCGGCCACATCTGGCCCGCCGAGGCACGCTGGGTCGGCGCCGACTTCGTGCGCGACGGTTCACGCCTGGCCATCGCCGAAATGCTGCGCTGCGGCACCACCTGCTTCAACGACATGTATTTCTTCCCCGAGGTGACCGCCCGCATCGCCGCCGGCCTGGGCATGCGCGCCAGCATCGGCATGATCGTCACCGACTTCCCCACCGCCTGGGCCAGCGAAGCCGACGAGTACATCGCCAAGGGCCTGAGCGAAGTCATGGACGCGCACAAGGGCGAAGGGCTGATCAGCACCTGTTTCGCGCCGCATGCGCCCTACACGGTCTCGGACGCGCCGCTGTCGCGCATCCGCACGCTGGCCGACGAACTGGAACGCCCGGTGCACATCCACGTGCATGAAACCGCCGCCGAAGTCGCCGAACACCTGGAGCGTCACGACTGCCGCCCGCTGGATCGGCTCGACCGGCTGGGTCTGGTCGGCCCCAACCTCATCGCGGTCCACATGACCCAGCTCGAGGACGACGAAATCGCCCTGCTCGCCGAACGCGGCGCCAGCGTGGTGCACTGCCCGCAGTCCAATCTCAAGCTCGCCAGCGGTTTCTGCGAGGTCGCCAAGCTGCGTGCGGCCGGCGTCAACGTCGCGCTGGGCACGGACGGTGCGGCCAGCAACAACGACCTCGATATGTGGGACGAAATGCGCACCGCCGCCCTGCTCGCCAAGGGCGTGGCCGGCCGCGCCGATGCCCTGCCCGCGCACGACGCGCTGCACATGGCCACGCTGAGCGGCGCGCGGGCGCTGGGGCTCGGCGACGAAATCGGCTCCATCGAATGCGGCAAGGCCGCCGACCTGGTCGCGATCGATCTCGACCGCATCGAAACGCAGCCCGTCTACGACCCGGTTTCCCAACTCGTCTACGCCGCCGGCCGCGAAGCCGTGACCCATGTCTGGGTCGCCGGCCAACCGCAACTGGTCGACGGCGAGCTGACCCAGCTCGATATCGACGAGATCAGGGCGAACGCGGTCGAATGGGGAACACGGATCGGGGCTGCTGACATCCAGAACACCTGAGCGATCCACCTCGATTAGCTAGGGTGGATCGCTCAAACTCTGGCTAAGGCAGCAACACCGTCGACCCTGTGGTCTTGCGCGCTTCCAGATCACGATGCGCCTCGGCCGCGTCGGCCAGCGGATAGGTGTGGTTCACCTCGATCTTCACCGCCCCCGACAGCACCTGCTCGAACAGCTCGCCGGCGCAGGCGAGCAGATCCTCGCGCGTCGCCGTGTAGTGCGCCAGCGTCGGACGGGTCACGTACAGCGAACCCTTCTGCGAGAGCTGCACCAGGTTGACCGGCGGCACCGGGCCAGAGGCATTGCCGAACGACACCATCAGCCCGCGCGGCTGCAGGCAGTCCAGCGACCCCTCCCAGGTGTCCTTGCCGACCGAGTCGTAGACCACCGGCACGCCGGCGTCGTCGGTCAGCTCGCGCACGCGCTCGACGAAGTTCTCGCGCCGGTAGTTGATCACATGCGTGCAGCCGTGCGCCTGGGCCAGCGCGGCTTTCTCGTCGGAGCCGGCCGTGCCGATCACCGTGACACCCGTCGTCAATGCCGTCGGGGAGTTTCACCAGCCGCGCAGCCGACATCACGCGCTGCTCGGCGTAGGCCCCCAGCGGTCCCGAGGCGTAGGCCACTCGATCGCCCGGAGCGAGTTCGGTCACGCCTTCGCCAACCTCCTCGATGCGGCCGGCGCCTTCCATCCCCAGCGCCGACGGCAATTCGACGGGATAAAGGCCGTTGCGGTGATAGACATCGATGTAGTTCAGTCCGACCGCCGCCTGGCTGAGCAGCACCTCGCCCGGACCCGGCCTGCCGATCTCGACTTCCTCGAAGCGCATGACTTCGGGGCCGCCGTTTTCGTGGATGCGTATAGCTTTGGGCATGGCCCATCCCTCCCTGGAACGAGCCACCCCGGCCGATCGGCCGGAGTGGCTGATAAACGGCAGAATTGCGGCGTCAGGCGCTGACCGCAGCGACGGCCGCCGCGACGCCATCCAGATTGGCCTCGTTCAGCGCCGCCACGCAGATGCGCCCGGAGCCGACGGCGTAGATGCCGAATTCCTCGCGCAGGCGCTCGACCTGTTCGCGCGTCAGGCCGGAGTACGAGAACATCCCGCGCTGGCGTTCGATGAAGCTGAAGTCGCCCTGGACACCGTTCGCAGCGATGCGCTCGACCAGGCCACTGCGCATGGCGCGGATGCGCTCACGCATTCCGCCCAGCTCCTCCACCCATTGCGCATGCAGCTCGGGCGTGTTGAGCACGGTCGCAACCAGCGTCGCGCCGTGCGTCGGCGGATTGGAATAGTTGGCGCGGATGATGCGCTTGAGCTGCGACTGCACGCGCTTGGCTTCGTCGGCATCGCCGGTCACCACAGACAGCGCGCCGACACGCTCGCCGTACAGCGAGAACGACTTCGAGAACGAATTGGCAACGAACATCGACAACCCGCTCTCGGCGCACAGGCGCACGGCGGCGGCGTCCTCGTCGTTGCCGTCGCCGAAACCCTGATAGGCGATATCCATGAACGGCACCAGCTCGCGCTCGCGCAGCACCTCGATCACCTGCGCCCACTGTTCGAGGCTCAGATCCACACCGGTCGGATTGTGGCAGCAGGCATGCAGGATCACGATGCTGCCCCGCTCCAGCGCCCGCAGGCCGTCCAGCATGCCGGAGACGTTCACGCCATGGGTGGCGGCGTCGTAATAGGGATAGGACACGACCTCGAAACCGGCGCCCTCGAAGATCGCCCGGTGATTCGCCCAGCTCGGATCGCTGATGGCGACCTTGGCTTCGGGCAGCAGGCGCTTGAGAAAATCCGCGCCGACCTTCAGCGCACCAGTGCCGCCCAGCGACTGCGCAGTGACCACGCGTCCTGCGGCAACCTCTGCCGAATCGGCGCCGAACAGCAGTTTCTGCACGGCCTGATCGTAAGTGCCCAGACCGTCGATCGGCAGGTAGCCGCGCGGCTGCGCCGCCTCGATGCGCATGCGTTCGGCCTCGCGCACGGCCCGCAGCAGCGGAATGCGGCCCTGGGCGTCGTAGTACACGCCTACGCCAAGATTCACCTTGCCGGTGCGGTTATCGGCGGCAAACGCTTCGTTGAGACCCAGGATCGGGTCGCGGGGGGCCAATTCGACGGAAGAAAGCAGGGACATGACGGAACTCGCAGCGCGGATGATGAATGGATGACAAAGGATAATCCTTTTCGGGCCGCCTTTGCTGCAGATACGGCCGTCATTTTCCGCCCGCTTCCCCTGCGCACGGCGTACCTTAGTGAAAAACCATCCGCCAGCCGCGTTCATCCCGGCGCCAGACCGAACTGCGCAGAGAGAACGCACCATCCGAACTGCGATGCGCTCGGCAAGTCACCAGCGCCACCGTCGCCGTCAGCAGGCGCAGCCTGAACTCGGACAGCCGCCTTGTGGGGGTTGTTCGTTGCCCAACGACGCCAGTATCCGCGCCTTGTCGAAGCCCCGGCCGGAGCCGCCGAACTCGACGAAATCGTCCGCCAACAGCGCCTCCGCCCGACCGCTCTTGCGCGATACCGGATCGAGCAGGACCTCCTCCAGTTCGCGCCCGAGCGTAGCGCGCTCCAGCGCCTCGCCGGAGGCGTCGGCCTCTCCCATCGGCGCCATCTTCAGGGTTCCGGCATATGACAGACGGCTTCGATGTTGTAACCATCGGGGTCAAACACGAAGGCTCCGTAATAGTCGGGATGATAGATTTCGCGAATGCCCGGCGCGCCGTTGTCCCGTCCTCCGGCCGCCAGCGCGGCATCGTAGAAGGCGCGCACCTGCGCGCGATTCTCCGCTGTGAAGGCGATATGCATCGGCCGCTGTTTCGCACCTCCTTCACCGAACCAGAACTCGGGTTTGCCGTTCCTGCCGAATCCTGTCCAGCCCGGAACTTCCATCACCAGGGTGATGCCCAAAGGCGCCAGGGCCTGCGTGTAGAAGGCCTTGCTCTTTTCATGGTTCGCAACCGTAAATCCAATGTGATCGATGATCATGTGCTCTGCCCCTTCCATGAAATCCGAATGAACGTGTGCTGCGATTGATTCTAGGGCAAGCTCATCGCGGCTTCATGAACGCATCGAACCGTCATCGCAGACGACACGCCACACATAGGCGGCGGTGTTAAACTTCTCGCCACATACCGACGCACGATGCACACATGACCGAAGCCCAAGCCAATGTCGATCCCCGCGAGATCGGCAAATTCGAGGAACTCGCCCATCGCTGGTGGGATACCGACGGCGAATTCCGTCCCCTGCACGAAATCAATCCGCTGCGCCTGGAGTTCGTCGAAACCCACTCGGACGGCATCAAGGGCAAGCGCGTGCTCGACGTCGGCTGCGGCGGCGGCATTCTGTCCGAATCCATGGCGGCGCGCGGCGCCAAAGTGACCGGCATCGATATGGGCGAAGCGCCGTTGTCTGTCGCCAAGCTGCACGGCCTGGAAAGCGGCGTGCACGTCGACTACCAGCAGATCACCGTCGAGGCACTGGCCGAACACGAACCCGCCAGCTACGACGTGGTCACCTGTATGGAAATGCTCGAACACGTACCGGACCCCGAGTCGGTGGTGCGCGCCTGTGCCGCGTTGGCCAAGCCGGACGGACACATCTTCTTCTCGACCCTGAACCGCAATCCCAAATCCTTCCTGTTCGCCATCGTCGGCGCGGAATACCTCCTGCGCCTGCTGCCGCGCGGAACCCACGAGTACCAGAGGTTCATCCGCCCCTCCGAACTCGACACGGCGATCCGCAGCGCGGGCCTGGAGACCGCCCATCTCAGCGGCATGAGCTACAACCCGCTGACGCATGATTACCGTCTGGGCGACGACGTTTCGGTCAACTACCTCGTGCACGCTGCCCGTGCCTGATACGGCACTGCGCGGCGTTCTGTTCGATCTCGACGGAACGCTGCTCGACACCGCGCCGGACATGATCGGCGCGCTGAACGCCCTGCTCGACGAGGAAGGGCTGCCTGCCGTTCCGTATGACAGAGCGCGCGGCCACGTTTCGCACGGCAGCCTCGGGCTTATCCTCATAGGATTCGGGGCCGACCTGCCGCAGCCGCGTATCGACACCCTGCGCCAGCGCTTTCTCGATATCTACGAAACCCGCCTGAGCGAAGGCACCGGCCTGTTCCCCGGCATGGGCGAAGTGCTCGACTCCCTCGACGCCAACGGCATCGTCTGGGGCATCGTGACCAACAAGCCCGGATTTCTCACCGATCCCCTGCTGCAGGCCCTGGGTCTTCATCAGCGCAGCCGCTGCATCGTCAGCGGCGATACGCTGTCCCAGCGCAAGCCGCATCCGGCGCCGCTGCTGCACGCCGCCCGGCTATGCGGGCTGGCCGCCACCGATTGTCTGTACATCGGCGACGCGGAACGGGACATCATGGCCGGCCAGGCCGCGGGCATGCGCACCGCGATCGCCAACTGGGGCTATATCGACGCCGCGGACCGCCCCGAAGCCTGGGGCGCCGACATCGCGCTCGAACGACCGCTCGACATGCTCGCCTGCTTCACTCCCGACGCAAGAGCATGTTATTGATCCGGCAAAATCCTTTGTGACTTCGTCTCTCTCGTCCCCGCACCCTTACGACTCGCTGACTCCCGACGTCGTGCTGGACGCCATCGAGGCCGCAGGCTACCGCCCTACCGGCACGCAGCTGGCGCTGAACAGTTACGAGAACCGCGTCTACATGGTCGGGGAGGAAACGACCGGACACATGATTGCCAAGTTCTATCGCCCCGGGCGCTGGAGCGATGCGCAGATCCTCGAGGAACACACCTTCTCGCTGGAACTGGCGGAACTGGAGATTCCGGTCGTGGCACCGCTCGCGAACGCAGACGGCAACACTCTGCTGAGTCACGCGGGCTTTCGTTTCGCACTGTTCCCACGGCGCGGCGGGCATGCCCCCGAACTGGGAGACCCGGACACGCAATACCGGCTCGGCCAGTTCCTCGGCCGCCTCCATGCGGTCGGCGCGGCACGGGCATTTCACGAGCGACCGACGCTGACGCCGCAGGGCTTCGGCCGCGACAGCATCGAATACCTGCTGAAGCACGATGCGGTGCCGGCCGAATACGTCGGGCAGTACCGCGACCTCGCAACGGAGCTGATGGAGGAGGTGGAGGCCCGCTTCGCCGCCACGCCGTACCGCGCGCTGCGGCTGCACGGCGATCTCCACGCCGGCAACGTGCTGTGGACGGACGCCGGCGCACACCTGGTCGACATGGACGACAGCCGCTCAGGTCCTGCCGTACAGGACATCTGGCTGCTGCTCAGCGGCGAGCGCGCCGACATGCAGCGCCAGCTCGGCGAGATTCTGGCCGGCTACGAGGAATTCCACGAATTCGACCGCCGCGAACTGGCGCTCATCGAACCGCTGCGTACCCTGCGTCTGCTGCACTACGCCGCCTGGCTGGCGCGGCGCTGGAGCGACCCCGCGTTCCCGAAGGCGTTTCCCTGGTTCAACACCCTGAGCTACTGGGAGGAACAGATCCTGACCCTGCGCGAACAACGGCTGCGCCTGCTCGAACCCGTCCTGCAGGCGTCATGAGGACTGCGCGGACGGCTCAGTAGCTGGTGGCCGCCCGCGCCGCCTGATCGTAGAGCCCGGACAGCGCGCGCAGACGCTGTGCCGCATCGGACACCGCGCCCTTCTCCACCGGCCCCATCGCCGAGAAGGCGTCGACCAGACAGGCGTCGCGTACCTCGCGATAGCGCTGACACACCTCGCTGCCGCGCTCGGTGGTGCGATAGAAACGCTCCTTGCCGCGCTTTTCCGCTTCAACCAGGCCCGCCTTGAGCAGTTTCTTCAGCGCGTAATTGACGATGTGCGCATCGTCGATGTTGAGCGTGAAGCCGATGTCGGTCAGGCGCTTGTCTCGGCCACGGTGATTGACGGTGTGCAGCACCAGTACGTCGGTGGAATTGAAATCCGGATAGCCCGCCACCGCCATGCAGCGCACCATCCAGCGGTTGAAGGCGTTGCCGGCGACGATCAGGCCGTACTCATACTCGCTCAGCTCCGCCGCCTGCTCGGATACCAGATGCTCCGAAGATACGATGCGCTCGCGCGTCATGCCGTCCCCTCCTCGTCCGCTTCGCCATAGCCGCCGCCGCCGGGCGTTTCGAGCACCCACTGGTCGCCCGCACCGACCATGCGGCGGTCGCAGGCGCCCATCGGCTCGACACTGCCGTCCGCCCGCTCGATCCAGTTGCGTGCCGGCCGGCCGGACTCGCCGCCGGCCAGGCCGAACGGCGGCACGCGGCGCCGGTTGGCGAGGATCACCAGTTCCATGTCCTCGCGAAAGCGCAGCCGCCGGCGCACGCCGTCGCCACCATGATGCCGCCCGCACCCGCCCGAACCACGCCGGATGGCGAACTCCTCGACCAGCACCGGATAGCGCAGCTCCAGCACCTCCGGATCGGTCAACCGCGAGTTGGTCATATGCGACTGCACCGCATCCGTGCCGTCGAAGTCCGGCCCCGCGCCGGTGCCACCGGCCACGGTTTCGTAGTACTGATGCTCGGCGTTGCCGAAGGTCGTGTTGTTCATGGTGCCCTGCGCCGCTGCCATCACGCCGAGCGCGCCGTACAGCGCATCGGTAATCGCCTGGCTGGTCTCGACGTTGCCCGCCACCACCGCTGCCGGCGGGCGCGGATTGAGCATGCAGCCTTCCGGCACGACGAGCCGCAGCGGCTTGAGACAGCCCTCGTTCATCGGGATGTCGTCGTCGACCAGGGTACGGAAGACGTAGAGCACCGCCGCGCGGCACACCGCCAGCGGCGCGTTGAAGTTGTTGTCGCGCTGGGCAGTGGTGCCGCTGAAGTCGATGGTCGCCGCACGCGCGGCACGGTCGATGCGCACGGCGACGGCGATCCTGGCGCCGTCGTCCAGCTCGTATTCGAAGGCGCCATCGTGCAGCACGTCGATGGCGCGGCGCACCGACTCCTCGGCGTTGTCCTGCACGTGGTGCATATAGGCCTGCACGGTCTCCAGGCCGAAGTGCGCGACCATCTGCCGCAGCACCTGCACACCCTTCTCGTTGGCCGCGACCTGCGCGCGCAGGTCGGCCAGATTCTGCTCCGGATTGCGCGCCGGCCAGGGTCCGCGGGTCAGAATCCGGCGCAGTTCAGCCTCGCGCAGCACGCCGCCGTCGACCAGCTTGAAGTTGTCGAGCAGCACGCCCTCCTCGGCCAGCGTATGCGAATCGGCCGGCATGGAGCCCGGCGTGCGCCCGCCGACGTCGGCGTGGTGCCCGCGCGAACCCACGTAGAACAGCACCCGCTCGCCCGCCGTGTCGAACACTGGCGTGACCACGGTGATGTCCGGCAGGTGGGTGCCGCCGTGGTAAGGGTCGTTGAGCGCGTACACGTCGCCCGGACGCATCG
Source organism: Acidihalobacter sp. (assembly GCF_037381185.1). NCBI lineage: Bacteria > Pseudomonadati > Pseudomonadota > Gammaproteobacteria > Chromatiales > Ectothiorhodospiraceae > Acidihalobacter > Acidihalobacter sp. The sequence goes on along the minus strand of NZ_JARRQY010000008.1, from coordinate 36,406 downwards.
CCGGATTGCCAGCCATGACGGCACGCACGCTCTCGCCCATCGAGCCCAGATGCACCGGCATATGCGGCGCATTGGCGATGAGCTGGCCCTCGGCGTCGAAGATCGCACAGGAGAAGTCCAGACGCTCCTTGATGTTCACCGAGTACGCGGTGTTCTGCAGCGCAAACCCCATCTGCTCGGCGATGGACATGAACAGATTGTTGAACACCTCCAGCATCACCGGGTCGCAGTGCGTACCGATGGCCTCGCGCCGCGTGGGCGCCTCGACGCGGCACAGCACGAGGTTACCGATGGCGCTCATCTCCGCCTGCCAGCCCGGTTCGACCACGGTAGTGCCCGTCGCCTCGCGCAGGATTGCCGGACCGTCGAGGCGTTGCCCCGCGGCGATGTGTTCGCGGTCGTAGACCGGCGTTTCGCGCCAGGCGCCGGCCATGTAGGTCTGCACCCGCGCCAGCGGTTCCGCCGTTCCCGCCTGCGCGGCGAGCGCGGCGGCCGGCAGTTCGTAGTGCCGCCCGGAAGCTTCCACCAGAGCCGCAGCCGCCACCAGAGTCTTGCCGGACATCAGAAAGCCGAAACGCTTGCGGTAGGCGGCTTCGAAATCCGCCTGCATCCGTTCCGGCGCGGCGTCGAACGCCACTTCCAACGCGCTGTCCGAACCCTCGTAGCGCAGGTGCACACGTCGCTGCACCGCGATCTGCGCGTCAGGAATATCCTGTTCGCGCAATTCGGCCGCGGCCTCCTCCGCCATGACATCCAGCGCGGCGGCGATCTGCGGCAGCGACTGTGCCGTCAGCGGCGCCTCGATGGAACGCTCGCGCAGCGCGCGCACGTCGGCCAGCCCCATGCCGTAGGCCGACAACACGCCGGCCATGGGGTGCAGCAGTACGGTACGCACGCCCAACGCGTCCGCGACCAGGCAGGCGTGCTGCCCGCCGGCGCCGCCAAAGGCGACCAGCGCATACTCGGTCACGTCGTAGCCGCGTTGCACGGAAATTTTCTTGATCGCGTTGGCCATGTTCTCCACCGCGATGCGCAGGAACCCCTCCGCGACCTCTTCCGGAGCGCGCGTGTCGCCGGTCCGGGCGTGGATTTCGTCGGCCAGTTCGGCAAAGGCGACGCGCACCGCCGCGTCGTCCAGCGGCTGGTCACGGCCGGGGCCGAAAATGCCGGGGAAGAAAGCCGGCTGCAGCTTGCCGAGCATGACGTTGCAGTCGGTCACGGTCAGCGGGCCGCCGCGCCGGTAGCAGGCCGGCCCCGGATCGGCGCCGGCGCTTTCCGGGCCGACGCGGTAACGGCTGCCGTCGAAGCGGCACAGCGAACCGCCGCCGGCCGCTACGGTGTGGATCTGCATCATCGGCGCACGCATGCGCACCCCGGCGACCAGCGTGTCGAAGGCGCGCTCGTACTCGCCGTCGTAATGCGCCACGTCGGTCGAGGTGCCGCCCATGTCGAAGGTCACCAGCCTGGCGAAGCCGGCCTGGCGCGCGGTCAGCGCGGCACCGACGATGCCGCCCGCGGGCCCGGAAAGAATCGCGTCCTTACCCTGGAACAACGCCGCGTCGGTCAGCCCCCCGTGCGACTGCATGAACTGCAGGCGTACGCCATTCAGCTCGCCCGCCACCCGTTCGACGTAGCGGCGCAGAATCGGCGACAGATAGGCGTCCACCACGGCAGTGTCGCCACGCCCGACGAGCTTGATCAGCGGACTGACCTCGTGGCTGGCCGAGACCTGCGTAAAGCCGATCTCGCGGGCAATCTGCGCCGCACGCCGCTCGTGCTGCGGATGGCGATAGCCATGCAGGCCGATCACGGCCACGGCGCGCAGCCCGTCGGCGAAGGCATGTTCTAGCTTCGCGCGCACGTCATCCTCGTCCAGCGGCCGCAAGACGCTGCCGGCCGCATCGACGCGCTCGTGCATCTCCTCGACGCGCGCATAGAGCAGTTCGGGCAGCACGATATGCCGCTCGAACAGGCGCGGACGCGCCTGGTAGCCGATGCGCAGCGCGTCGGCAAAGCCCTGCGTGATGAGCAGCAGCGTGGGCTCGCCCTTGCGCTCGAGCAGCGCGTTGGTCGCCACGGTCGTACCCATCTTCACTGCGTCGATGCGCTCGCCGGGAATCGCCTCGCCGGCCGCGATGCCGAGCAGCTCGCGGACGCCCTGCACCGCCGCATCGGCATAGGCCTCCGGATTCTCGGAGAGCAGCTTGTGGCTCAGCAGACGCCCGTCCGGCGCATGCGCGACGATGTCGGTGAACGTGCCGCCGCGGTCAATCCAGAACTGCCAGCGTGCCTCTTGGCTCTCCATCAAAACGACCCTCTCAAAAAGCGGCGAACTCCATCCAGGCCAGACTTGCCGGTATATCGCTATTTCTGGCGGCAAGTCGATAATACACATTGATGACAAAACATTGACAAATTATCAACGTTAATGGAATCTCGAACCGCGACAACAACACAAGACGTGGCGGCCAGGACATCGATCCGGGACCGCTCCGCGAAAATGGAGAGTCGGCAGATTTGGCGTTTCAATCCGCTACCCGCAATTGAGGACAGTTCCATGGATAACGTTGCTGTACCGCAGGATTCCGATACAACGCGCCTCGGCGCAGATGCCCCAACCGCCCTCCATCGGCGTTCCAACAGGCGGGGGCGCGCCCTCGCGACGGTTCTGTTCGGCATGTTCGCCAGCCTCGGAGGCATCGCATCCGCACAGGCGGCAACCACCTGGAACCTGGCGGTCCCCTACCCCAGCCAGAACTTCCTGAGCCAGAACGACCGCGCGTTCGCCAAGGACGTCGAGCAGATGACGCAGGGCAAGCTCAAGATCGTCGTCAACAGCGACGGTACGCTCGCCAACAACGCGTCGATGATCCCCTCCGTCGCCTCGGGCGCCGTACCGATGGGCGACATGCTGATGTCCTATCTCAGCAACCAGAACCCCATCTACGCGCTCGACGCCATGCCCTTCCTCGCCACCAGCTACCCGCAGGCCGAAAAGCTCTGGCAGGCGCAAAAGCCCGCGGTCGAGAAACTGCTGGCCCAACAGGGCCTGATGCTGCTGTACGCCGTGCCGTGGCCGCCGCAGGGGCTCTACACCAAGAAGCCGGTGCAGAACATCGCCGACCTCAAGGGACAGCGCATCCGCAGCTACAACGCCACGCTGGCCGAGTTGATCAAGCTTAGCGGCGGTATTCCCACGGAAATCAGCGTGCCGCAGATCCCGCAGGCGTTTTCCACCGGCATGGTGCAGGCGATGATCACTTCACCGGCAACCGGCGCGAATTCGCAGGCCTGGGACTACGTCAGCTACTTCTACGACGTGAAGGCCTGGATTCCCAAGGACATGGTCATCGTCAACAAGAGCATGTTCGACGCGCTGCCCAAGGATCAGCGCGAGGCCGTGCTCGCCGCCGCGAAGGCGGCCGAGAAGCGCGGCTGGGCGGCCAGCCATAAGGTCTACGCCGACAAGATGGGCGTCCTGAAGTCGCACGGCATGCACATCGCGCCGCCCACGCCGCAACTGAAATCTGCGCTCGACGGCATCGGCAAGAAAATGCTCTCCGCCTGGGAGCAAAAGGCCGGAAGCGCCGGCAAAGCGGTCATCGAACACTATCAGGCCAGCCTGTCGGACAACTGAGGGATGACGCACGGAACGCACTCCCACTCGGCAGGACAGCGGCTGGGGCGTGCGTTCCGCGCCGTTCTCGACGGCCTGTATACGCTCAGCCTCGCCGCCTCGGCCGCCAGCCTGCTGGCGATCGCCGGCTTGGTCCTGGCCGGCATGGTGGCACGCTGGTTCGGCATGGTCCTGCCATCCTCCGATCAGCTGGCCGGCTACTGCGTGGCGGCCAGCATCTTCCTCGGGCTTCCTGCAGCCATGCGCGCGGACGCGCACATCCGCGTAACCCTGTTCGTCGACCGCGCCCCCCCGGCGCTGCGCCGCCTGCTCGAAGCCGCAGTCATCGTCATCGGTCTTATTACCATGTTGCTGCTCAGCCGTTACGCCGCCGCCATGGTCGGGATGTCGTGGCGCTACAACCTGGTTTCCAGCGGTCTGCTGCCGGTCCCGCTCTGGATACCGCAGGCGACGCTGCTCGCCGGCAGCGCGACACTCAGCATCGCCCTGCTCGACCGCCTGGTCGGCCTGTTCGCCGGAGCCGAACCGAAGGAGGTCGCATGAGCCTGGAACTCACCGGCCTCATCCTGCTCGGCCTGCTGCTCCTGTTCCTTGCCGGCGGCCTGTGGGTGGGTCTCGCGCTGACCGCGGTAGCCAGCCTCGGCATCGTGTTCTTCACCTCGGCGCCACTCGGTCCGGTCATGAGCCAGACCTACTGGAGCGCCGTGTCCGGCTGGAGCCTCGCGCCGCTGCCGCTGTTCATCTGGATGGGCGAGATACTGTTCCGCACCAGCCTGTCCGAACAGATATTCAGCGGGCTGGCACCCTGGCTGGAACGCGTGCCGGGGCGGCTGCTGCATGTAAACGTCGTCGGCAGCGCACTGTTCGCCGGCGTTTCCGGCTCGTCCGCCGCCACCGCCGCGACGCTCGGCCGCATGAGCATCCCCGAGCTGCGCCGGCGCGGCTACCCCGACCGCCTCATCTTCGGTTCGCTGGCCGGCTCGGGCACTCTCGGACTGCTCATCCCGCCGTCGATCATGATGATCATCTACGGCGTCTCCGCCCAGGTATCCATCGCCCGGCTGTTCATCGCCGGCCTGCTGCCGGGCCTGATGCTGGTAGCCCTGTTCATGGGCTATCTGATCGTATGGGCGCTGCTGCACCCGCACAGCCTGCCGCAAGCGGCGCAGCGGACCGCACTCGGCGAGCGTCTGCGTGCCTCGGCCCGCCTGCTGCCCCTGCTCGCGCTCATCGTCGGCGTCATCGGCTCGATCTACGCTGGCATCGCCACGCCGACGGAATCCGCCGCGCTGGGCGTGGTCGGCGCCATGCTGATAGCGATTCTTTCAAAATCATTGAGTTGGAAGAACTTTCTAGATTCGCTTGCAGGCGCTGCGCGCACCACGGCGATGATCGGCTTCATTCTCGCCGGCTCCACCCTGCTGACCAAGACGATGGCCTATACCGGCATTCCAAGCGCGATCGCCGCGGCGATCTCGGCACTGCATTTGCCGCCCTACGCGCTGCTCGCCGTATTGTTGGTCTTCTTCATTCTCATGGGCATGTTCCTGGACGGCATTTCCATGATCGTGCTGACGGCGGCGATTCTACTGCCGATGGTCGAAGCCGCCCACATCGACCTGCTATGGTTCGGGGTCTTCGTCGTCATCGTGGTCGAGATGGCGCAGATCACACCACCGGTCGGCTTCAATCTGTTCGTGCTGCAGGGCCTGTCGGGACGCGACGGACTGAAGATCGCGCGCGACGCCTTGGCATTCTTTGTGGTGATGATCGTGGCCGTCGGGCTGCTGGTCGCATTTCCGCAGATCGCGACCTGGCTGCCCGCGCAAATGACGCACTGAGGGCGCGCAAGCGCGGCTCTCTCTCAGTCGGTGGTGTCCACATGCGCGGCGTACATGGCCTCGATGTCCTGCTCGATCAAATCGTGGTCGCCGAGGTTCAACTCGAGGAGTCTGCGCAAATGGCTGGCGCTGTCGACGTCCATGCTGTCCCAGCGGATTCCAAGCCGGCTTCCGTCACCGGCCGCCCGCACCACTTCCCCTTCCAGCTCCAACACCACGTCCGGCCCCAGCGTCAACCGCATATCGCATGGACCACCGATTTCGATGTCCGCCGCTGAAGCATCCGAAGCGACCAGGGCGCCCATCAACGAGATGTCCAACAGGCGCACATACACGGCATTCCCATGCACGTGCAGCGTCGCCCCCTGCACGAACGGCACCCGATGTACCGAGCGATGTTCCTCTTCTCCCGACATGCCTTATCTCCCAAGTGGCATCCTCATCGCGTAGAGTAACGCCTGACCTGCAGAGACGCGACATATGATTTCCGATCCAGCCGCCGTCGCGGACGCCTACCGCCACTGCACCGCGCTGGCCCGCTCGCACTACGAGAATTTCCCGGTCGCCTCCCGGCTGCTGCCGCGCAAGTTGCGCGAACCGGTCGCCGCCATCTATGCCTTCGCCCGCCACGCGGACGACCTGGCCGACGAGGGCCAACTCGACCAGGACGAGCGCACCACGGCGCTGCAAGCCTATCGACACCGCTTGCAGCTGGCCGCCGAAGGCCGCCCACAAGCCGACGATCCGGTGTTTATCGCCCTGGCCGACGCGATCGCCCGCCACGCGCTTCCGTCCGAACAGCTCGACGCCCTGCTCGATGCCTTCCTGCAGGACGTGCACAAGCGGCGCTACGCCGACTTCGGCGAAGTGATGAACTACTGCCGCCGTTCGGCCAATCCCGTCGGACGTCTGCTGCTGCAGCTTGGCGGACAGGCCACGCCGGAGAACCTGGCCCGTTCGGACGCCGTATGCAGCGCGTTGCAACTGATCAACTTCTACCAGGATCTGCACGAGGACTACGCGCAGCGCGGACGCCTGTACCTGCCGCTGGACGAACTGCAGCGCTTCGGCGTCGCCCCCGATGACATCGGCGCGCGGCGCAACTCCCCCGGGCTCTATCGGCTGATGCAACATCAGTACGCCCGCGCCGACCGCCTGCTGCGCTCGGGCGCCCCGCTCGGCAGCCGTCTGCCCGGGCGCATGGGCCTGGAAGTGCGCGCGATCATCGTCGGCGGAGCGCGCATTCTGTATCGTCTGCGCCGGCAATCCGACGACGTGTTCACCCGCCCCCGCTTGAACCTGGCCGACCGCATGGCGATCCTGCGAGGAGCATTCGGCCGCGCCGGCGGCGCTTGAAGCCCGCCTGCCATGAATCGTTTTCAGGCGTTACACTGACCAGCCGCATCACCATAGACCAAGGCATGACCCCCGAAGAGTACTGCCAGCAGAAAACGGCGCGCAGCGGTTCGAGCTTCTACTACAGCTTCCTGTTCCTGCCCGAGGAGCGCCGGCGCGCCATCACCGCGCTGTACGCCTTCTGCCGCGAAGTGGACGACGTGGTCGACGAGTGCGTGGACGTCGGCGTCGCACGCACCAAACTCGCCTGGTGGCGCGAAGAGATCGGGCGTCTGTTCGACGGGACTCCGCAGCACCCCGTCAGCCGGGCTCTGACTCCGGCCATCGCGGATTTCGGGCTGGCGCAGGAGTATTTCCTCGAGATCATCGACGGCATGCAGATGGATCTCGACTACGACGCCTATCCCAGCTTCACCGAGCTTTCCCTGTACTGCTACCGCGTGGCCGGCGTAGTCGGGCTGCTCGCCGCCCGCATCTTCGGCTACCAGGACCCGGCGACCGAACGCTATGCCAATGACCTCGGCCTCGCCTTCCAGCTCACCAACATCCTGCGCGATGTTCGAGAAGACGTCGCACGTGGCCGTGTCTATCTGCCGCTGGACGAACTCCAGCGCTTCAGCGTGACTGCCGACGATCTACGCAAACCTGCAACCGACGATGCGCTGCGCGAACTGTTCGCCTTTCAGGCAGCCCGGGCGCGCGACTATTACCGCCGCGCCTTCGAACATCTGCCGGACGGCGACCGCCATGCCCAGCGCAGCGGCCTGATCATGGCCGAGATCTACCAGCGGCTGCTGGACGAAATCGAACGCGACGGCTATCGCGTGCTCGAACACCGCATCCGCCTGACGCCCTTGCGCAAACTGTGGCTCGCCTGGCGCACCGCACGGCGTGAGGAGCGCCTGCGCCGCCGCCAGCCGACTCCTGCCGTGTGAAACCCGTCGTCATAATCGGCGCCGGCTGGGCCGGACTGGCCGCCGCCGTGGAACTGAGCGCGCGCGGCCTGCCGGTCACGCTGATCGAAGCCGCGCCGACGGCCGGCGGAAGAGCCCGCAGCGTTCGCCACGACGGGCGTACCTTCGACAACGGCCAGCATCTGCTGCTCGGCGCCTATCGCGACACCCGCGCCCTGCTGGCGCGCATCGGTGTACGCGAGGCCGATGTGTTCGCACGCACTCCGCTGGAGCTGCGCATGCGCGACGCAGCGGAAGGTGATCTGCATTTGCGTGCCGGCAGCCTGCCCGGCCGTCTGCACCTTGCCCAGGCCCTGCTCGGCGCCAGCGGACTGACGCTCCGCGAACGCTGGCGCTGGCTGCGCGCGGCCCACCGGCTACGTCGTGCGCCGGCACCCGAACTGACCGTCTCCGCCTGGCTCGATGCCGCCGGACAGCCTCCACGCATGCGCCGCCAGCTCTGGGAACCGCTGTGCCTGGCCGCGCTCAATACCCCGGCGGGAATCGCCTCGGCCGCGGTGTTCCACCGCGTACTCGAGGACGCATTCGCCGGCCCCGAACAATCCGCGCTATACCTCCCCTCCCGCGCGCTGGGCCGCGTGCTGCCGGACCCCGCAGCGGCCTTTCTGCGAGTGCACGGCGCGAATACGCGCTACGGCACTCGCGTCAGACACCTTTCGGTCCGGGACGGACGTATCTCGGGCCTGGAACTACGCAACGGCGAAACGCTCGAGGCCGACACCGTCGTGCTCGCCTGCGGCCCTCACGACAGCGCCCGCCTGCTCGCCGCGCATGCCGAAACCTCCGAGATCGCCGAGCGCCTGACCGGACTCGAAATGCTGCCCATCGCGACGATCTATCTCGACTACGGTCCCGAGGTCTATCTGGAAACCGCGATGCAGGGCCTGCTCGGCGGCCCGCTGCAGTGGATCTTCGACCGCGGGCTCGGTGGCGAACCCGGGCTCTTCGCAGGCGTGATCAGCGGCTCGGGTCCCCACATGGCGCTCGACAACGAAACCCTGGCCGCCACCGCGCAGCACCAGCTCGGCCAGCACTTCCCCTCGCTCGGACATGCCCGCAGCGCCTGGGTCGTGCGCGAGAGACGTGCCACCTTCGCCGCCACGCCGGTCGCCGAAGCTCTGCGCCCGGCATCGCAAACGCCGGTACACGGTTTGTGGCTTGCCGGCGACCATCTCGACACCGGGCTGCCCGCCACGCTCGAAGGAGCGGTACGCAGCGGGCTGGATTGTGCGCAGCGACTCGCCGCAGCCGGCTGAACCACTCAATTGCCCGCACCCGGTGAGGCGCGCTAAGCTTTTCGCCATGTCCGCAAACGACTTTTGATGCCACCGATGAGCAGCGCCTCGACCAATCGTCTGCATGCCTTGGACTGGCTGCCCGGCATCGAATTTTTCGAGGCCGACTTCGGTGGACAGCCCTTCGGCCGCCACTGCCACGACGCCTTCGCCATTGGGGCCATCGCAGCCGGCATCGGCGGCTATCTGTGCCGCGGCAGCCGTCACTCCCTGCCTCGCAGAACACTGTCGCTCATGAACCCCGGCGAGATGCACACCGGCTACGCACTCAGCCCACGGTTGCGCTACCGCATGCTGTACGCCACGGAAGAGAGCGTGGCGACTCTGCTGGACGAAGCACACCCGCGCGGCTTCCGCGAACTCACCGCCGACGATCGCGGCGGCGGCATCGCTCACCGCCTGACGGAAATTCGCACCTGCCTCGACGCGCCGCACGACGCCGGCTGGAAACTGCGGGTCGAAACGGCGCTGAGCGAACTCCTGCGCCACACTCTCACGCGCCATGCTGGCCTGACGCATCGTCCGCCGGGGCAGGAAAGTGCGGCCGTACGCACCGTGCGCGAGTATCTCGACGCGCTCGCCGAGACGCCTCGAGACGGGAACTCGGCAGACACCTCCCTATGCAGTCTGGCCGAACGCGTGCAATTGCACCCGAACTACCTGCTGCAGACCTTCGCCCGGCAAGTCGGTATACCACCCTACGCCTACTGGCAGTATCGGCGTATCGAGCGTGCGAAAGCCCTGCTTCTGGCCGGCGAAACAGCCGTCGATGTCGCCTATCGCCTCGGCTTTCACGACCAAGCGCATTTTTTGCGCAGTTTCCGCCGCATCACCGGAGCCACGCCCGGCGCTTTCCTCGTTCACCGGGCCTGAGCCACGGCCGGACACGTCCTTAATTTCTTACAATACGCGGCCTCCATTCCTCGCTTAGCGTACTCCCCGAACCTATCCGGGACAGCGAGGAACACCTGTGGAACTCAAAACCGTAATCGTCGTGGACCATGGTCTGCCCACCGGACTGCAGGCCAACATGGCTGCCGTGCTGGCGCTCAGCCTGGGCAGAGCCAGGCCCGAACTGGTCGGCGCCGACACTCGCGATGCCGACGGCCAACTGCTGCCGGGCATCGTCACCCTGCCGCTGCCGGTCCTACGCACCGATGAGACCGAACTGCGTCGCCTCGGCACACATCGCGAACCCGGCCTACACTGGAGCGCGGTCTATACGGCCGCGGCCCTGAAAAGTAAAACCTATGCGGCCTATTCCGCGGCACTCGCGAACGCGCGTATCGAAAACCTGCCTGTGCACGCCGTGCTGCTGTTCGGAGAACGCAGGACGATCAACAGGCTGTCGGGTGGCTTCCGGCTTCTGTAACAGTCGATGTCGATGACGCATACACTGATCGGCACCTTCCTGCCGCTGCTAGGCTTTGCCCTGGCCACCTCCGCGTCGCCCGGACCGGTAAATGCGATTGCTGCTATGGCCGGCGCCCGTTACGGCATTGCCGTGGGCGTGGGATATGCGCTAGGCGCCGCGGCGGGATTCACGGCATTGCTGCTGCTGACCGGCATCGGCTTCGGAGGAGCAGTCGCAGACTACCCTCTGCTGACGCGGAGTATGACGATGCTGGGCGGCGCGTACATGCTCTACCTTGCCGGTCGTATCGCGCTGGCGCCAGCAGACCTGAGCAGCGAACGCCTGTCGCAAGCACCCGGCATTTTGGCCGGCGCGGTCGGCCAATGGCTCAACCCCAAGGCCTGGATCGTTTCACTCTCCGCCATATCGCTTTTCGTCGCTCCGCATTCGAACTATGCCTCGGTGCTCGCGCTGTTCTGCGCGACATACTTCGTCGTATGCTTTTTCTCCGTTGCCATATGGGCATGTCTGGGACGCTTCGCCTCCAGATTGACCGGCAGCATCGGACTGTTCAATAAACTGATGGCGTTGCTGATCGTCGTATCGATCGTCTATCTTGCGGTCGATTTCGGAATTCGCTCATAAGGCTAACGCCGCACAATCACTTCGCAGCAACCTCGGTTAGACTTAGACCTGCAAATCCTTCGCCTGGTAGTTCGACATGTCCCTCGACCTCGACGCCATCAAACACTACGAGCCATCCTCCAATCTGCTCGCCGAGCGGGTCATCCTCATCACGGGTGCGGGTGAAGGCATCGGGCGCGCGCTTTCGCTGGCCTGCGCCGCGCATGGCGCAACCGTGGTCCTGCTCGACAAGGCCGTCAAACCGTTGGAGGCGGTCTACGACGAGATCGAGGCCGCGGGCGGAGCACAGCCGGCGATCTACCCGATGAACCTGGAAGGTGCGACCGCCAAGGACCATGCCGACCTGGCCGAGAATCTTGGCCGTGAATTCGGTCGTCTCGACGGCCTGGTGAACAACGTGGGCTGGATCGGCGCCCGCGATCCGATCAAGGACTACGACATCGAGCTATGGCCGCGCGTGCTGATGGTCAACCTGAACGCGCCTTTCCTGATGACCCGCGCCTGTCTGCCGCTGCTCGAGCGGGCAGCCGACCCGGCCATCGTGTTCTCGACTCACGACATACGCGATGCGGGGGACGGCGCCTACGGCGTCGCCAAGGCCGGGCAGGAGGCGATGCTCAGCATCCTGGCCTCGGAACATGACGCAGGCTGCGAGCATCCGATACGCGTTAACGGCGTCGACAGCAATGCAGTCACCACCCAGGAGTACTCGCTCGCACGATCGGACGGAGCACAGACCATACCGGAAACGGTGATCGGCCCGTATCTCTATCTGCTCGGGCCTGACGCCGGGCGTCTGAGCGGACTCAATCTGCGCTTGTAGGAGATAATCCGAAAGTCGCCGCCAGGAAGCCCGGCTACAGAGTGGAATCAGCTAAGGACGCGGTGTGTCCGGAAGAATACCGCAAAAGGCCGGAACGGCCTCTTGCGGCATAGCGTGCGCCGCGGTTCCTGCGGCTGACGGCCGGTCGGCGACATCCTGTCGCAGCAGCGGCCGCGATGCATCCCTGCACCGCATCTGCCCGACCGCTTCCCTGCGGCCCGGCGAGATACTTCCTTTCGAATGATTATCGGTTCCACCGCTCGAGGCCATTCCGGTAGTCCCTCGCGGCGAACGCGCACGTCCCGTACGCCAAATTTCGTTGCGGGCTTGCGCCCCATTCATACGTTGGGACCGCATTATAGACCATAAGTTCCCTTCTTATCACCATAGATTTATCTTTTGGCCGCGAGCCCGCAGTTCATCGACACGGGTCTCGATATAGCGCTGGAATTCGGGCTGTACGCGATAGGCCCCGGAAGCCACGTAGTCCAGCACCGACTGCACGTGAAAAGCACGCAGATATCCGCCGGTGGCGAACACCTGCTGCCCGGACCGATCGAAGAACACCATGCTGGGCGCGTAGTCGACGCCGAGTGCGCCGGCCCAGGCGCGGGCCGTGGTGCGCCTGCCCTGCGGCGTCACCAGCGGCGTGTCCGCCCACTGATCCAGCAGCACTATCTGGAAATGTGCCAGCAGCTTCCGGGTAACGGGGCGTTGGAAGATATCGTCGTGCAGCTCGTCGCAAGCCCGGCACTGGTGCTGCTCGAACAGCACCAGCAACGGCCTGGGGTCATGCTGCAGCGCGGCCTTAAGATCGTAAGGCTTCTGCAGATAGCCGCGCGCATAATGCAGGCGACCGCTGGCCGGAACAGGCGCCCTACGCGCCAGATAGGCACGAAAGCTCTCGTCGGCATCGCGCCCCTGCCCGACATACTCGACCGCCGCCAGGAACCGGTGCGGCGGAAAGTAGCCGTCGATCCTCAGCACAAGCTTCCCAGTCTGATCGAACAACAGCAGGGTCGGGGTGAACATCACCTTCCGCGCCTTGGCGAAGGCCTTCTCGGTGAGCGTCCTGCCCTGCAGGTCGGTGACTTCGCGATCCCCCCACATGTTGAGGGCGATCACGTCGAAATAACGCCGCGTGGCATCGGCGATACGCCGCTGACCGAAGTTGTCGCGCAGAAGGCGCGCGCAATACGGGCAGCCGTCCTGATAGAAGTACACCATCAGCCGCTTGTGCGCCGCCCTCGCCTCGGCAACGTCTTCGCGCAGGTCGAGAAAGGATTGCTTGAACCAGTCCGGCTGCTCGTGCGCACCCGGGTTGACCAGCCCCGGTGCCGGAGTCCGTTGTGCGGGCTGCTGCGCCTGCGCCGCCCCGCAGAGCGCCAACAGTGCGAACAGCAGCATCCGCTTCAAGTACCGGCGACAGTCAGCCGGCAACCCGTTTCGCCCCCGAATTTCCATGGCGCATCCCCCGCATGGCCCGCATGGCCCGCATGGCCCGCATGGCCCGCATGGCCCGCACCGGGAGTATAGAACCCGCCGTCAAATCGTCGAAAAACCGTGTTGGCGTGTCACTATTGATTCGGCAGCTAAATAGTTGTCGAATCAATAATTGTCGCCTGTGGCGAACAACCGGTCCCGGGCCGACTCAACTCCGGCGGCGCGGGGTCTGTTTCCCGCCCGAGGCCGGGCGCCGGGGCCTGGCCGGGCGTTCGGTTTCCAGAGTCGAGAAATCCAGCCCCGCAGATTCGTACAGGCCACGCAACTGCGCCTCGCCCAGTTCCTGCCAACGCCCTGCCCGCAGTCCGCGCGGCAGCTTGACGTTGCCATAGCGCACCCGAATCAGGCGGCTCACGGTCAGCCCGACCGCTTCCCACAGACGCCGTACCTCGCGCTTGCGTCCCTCGCGCAACACGACGTGATACCAGTGATTCGAGCCCTCACCGCCGGCGACCGCATCGACCCGCGCAAAGCGCGCCTCGCCGTCGTCGAGCATCACACCCTTGAGCAGGCCGGCGCGCTGTTCCTCGCTCAGCTCGCCGCGCACGCGCACCGCGTACTCGCGCTCCAACTGGCTGGAGGGATGCATCAGGCGATGGGCGAGTTCGCCGTCGTTGGTGAACAGCAGCAGGCCAAGGGTGTTCACGTCGAGCCTGCCCACGCCGATCCAGCGCCCCTTGGGCAGCGCACGGAACACGCTCGGGCGCCCCTCGGGGTCGCGCCGCGTGCTGACCTCGCCTTCCGGCTTGTGGTAGATCAACACGCGCGGTGCCTGCGGGTGCGCACGGTTGAGCTGCAGCAGCCGCCCCTTGCGCTTGATGCGGTCGTTCAGACTGGCGCGGGTACCCAGCGTCGCCGGTTGTCCGTTGACGGTGATCTCACCGGCGGCGATCCAGGTCTCGATCTCGCGCCGCGAGCCGAGGCCGGCGCGCGCCAGGAGTTTCTGAAGGCGTTCCGGGGGAGAGATATCGGTCATGGCGCGCATTGTACCTTGCCGGGGACAAGTACAAACGCGCAAAATTCCCCTTTTTGCTCTTAGGCGCAGCCGGCGCCGGAAACGCGAACCGACAGCGGAGACACGACATGGCCGAAGACGCCAGCTTCATTCCCCTGAACATTGCCGTGCTGACCATTTCGGACAGCCGTACGGAAGCCGACGACACCTCCGGCAAACTGCTCGTGGAACGCCTGCAAAGCGCCGGCCACCGCCTGGCCGAGAAGTCCATCGTGCCGGACGACATCTACCGCATCCGCGCCGTGATCTCGCGCTGGATCGCCGAGCCCGACGTTCACGCCGTACTCACCACCGGCGGCACCGGCGTCACCGGGCGCGACGGCACACCGGAAGCCGTTGAGGTTCTATTGGACAAGGAAATCAGTGGGTTCGGAGAGCTTTTTCGTAGTATTTCTTACGAAGAAATCAAAACATCCAGCCTGCAGTCGCGCGCGCTTGCCGGCGTCGCAAACGCCACCTACATCTTCTGTCTGCCCGGCTCCTCCGGCGCCTGCCGCACCGGCTGGGACAAGCTGATCGAGGCGCAGCTCGACTATCGCACCAAGCCCTGCAACCTGGTGATGCTCATGCCCCGCCTGCTCGAACGCTGAGGCGCGGACCGTCGCATGGACACCATCGCCTGGAACGATTTCGCCCGCGTCGAGCTGCGCGTCGACACCATCATCGAAGTGGAAGATTTCCCCAAGGCCCGTCGCCCCGCCTGGCGGCTGCGCGTCGACTTCGGCTAGGAGATCGGCGTGCGCAAGTCCAGCGCCCAGGTCACCGATCTCTACGATGCCGACGCCTTGCTCGGCAAACAGGTGGTCGCCGTGATCAACTTCCCGCCGAAGCAGATCGGGCCGTTCATGTCGGAATGCCTGGTGACGGGTTTCTACCGCGAGGACGGCGCGGTGGTGCTGTGCATACCCGACCAGGAGGTGCCAAACGGCGCCAAGCTGGGCTAGCAAGGCTGCTGTTGTCACTCAGGCGAGTGCGAGAGAAGGAAAAATCGTTCGACAAGTCCTTCTGAAAAGAATTTTCGCATCAGCCACGCAGCGGGCCACAAAGACGTGCCTACCAAAAAGCGCAGTTTACAGGGTGCAGATGGCCACAAGAGTTCGATTCTGACGCGCTATCGCGCCGCATGAATAGAAGTTCGATAGTCTGCTAGATGATCATCAAACCGCCGAACGGCCGGCCCTGGGAACGCGCTGCGACGTGAACACGAAACGCTTGTCCAGGCGGTACTTGACCCAGTAGCCGATCGCCAAGCCGAGCACGGCGCCGAAATTGCGCCAGAACGGGCCGCCCAGCGCGAACTCGAAGCCCAGCTCCGAACCCCAGAAGACGATGGTCGTGATGCCGCCCATCACGACGTAGAGCGCAAAGGTGCGCACATCGTGAGCCAGGTCCGCGGTGTGGTAGGCGAATATGTACAGCTTGTCAAGGCGGTATTTTACGTAAAGGCCGGCAAGTGTACCGACGCCCATTGCCGCGTACAGTGCGAACGGCCCGGTATAGGCATGCAGACTGACGCTCTGCACGAGCAGGTTGGCCAGCGTGGCGATGGCGGCGAAAAACGCATAACGCAGCGCGACGTGGATACGGCGCCCTTCAGGCATCGGGCGAGACCTGTTCCCGCTCAGGGGGAAGCGTTTGCGTCTCGCCGTCCTCGGCGATGCGTTCCGGGTCGTTCAGATCGAGTTCCGGATGCAGCTTGTCCAGATCCTTGAGTTCGGCCAGCGGCGGTAGCTCGTCCAGCGACTTGAGATTGAAATAGTCGAGAAACACACGCGTGGTCGCGTACAGCGCGGGTCGACCCGGCACTTCGCGATGCCCGACCACGCGAATCCAATCACGCTCCAGTAGGCTCTTCATGATGTGACTGCTGACGGTTACGCCGCGCACTTCCTCGATCTCGCTGCGCGTCACCGGCTGGCGATAGGCGATCAGCGCCAGAGTCTCCAGCGCAGCGCGTGAATAGCGCGGCGGACGCTCCTCCCACAGCCGACCGATCCAGTGCGACAGCTCCTGGCGCACCTGATAGCGATAGCCGCTGGCGACCTCCCTCAGCTCGTAGCCGCGTTCTGCGCATTCCTCGGCCAGCTCGCCCAGGGCGGCACGCAGGCCACGCCGGTCGGGAGTGTCGTCCTCACCCTCGAACAGCTGTTCCATGCGATCCAGCGACAACGGCTGGCCGGCGGCCAGCAGAGCCGCCTCGATGATGCGCTTGAGTTTGGCGTTGTCCATGAGTTTCGGCCTCAGCCTGCCGCACGCCGCACGTAGATCGGCGCGAAGGGTTCGTTCTGCATCAGTTCGATGAGCTGGCTCTTGAGCAGCTCCAGCATGGCGAGCAGGGTCACTACCACGCCGCGTCGCCCCTCTTCGGCGTCGAAGAAACTGGTGAAGTCGCGGAATTCGTCATCCAGCGCCTCCAGTACGCGTGACATGCGCTCGCGCACCGACAGCGGTTCGCGCTGAATATGATGGTGGGTAAACATCTGCGCTCTCTCCATCACCTCACGCATGGCCAGCAGCAGTTCGCGAAGATCGACGTCCGGCTCCGGCCGCACCGCCTCGCGGTTCGGTGCCTGCGCCGAGGCCAGCGCGATGTCGCGCTCCAAGCGCGGCAGCTCGTCGATATCCTCCGCGGCCTGACGAATGCGCTCGTATTCCTGCAGGCGCCGGATGAGTTCGGCGCGCGGGTCATCGTCTTCGCCGTCTTCCGACGGCGGCCGCGGCAGCAGCATGCGCGATTTGATCTCGGCCAGCATGGCCGCCATCACCAGATACTCGGCCGCCAGCTCCAGACGCAGCTCGTGCATCAACGCGATGTACTCCATGTACTGCCGCGTCACCTCCGCGATGGGGATGTCGAGGACGTTCAGATTCTGCCGCTTGATGAGGTAGAGCAGCAGGTCCAGCGGACCCTCGAAGGCCTCCAGAAAGACTTCCAGCGCATCCGGCGGAATATAGAGGTCCTGCGGCGGATTGGTCAGGGGTTCGCCCTGCACCAGCGCAAAAGGCATCTCGCTCTGCGCGTGACCTCCGCTGGCCTCTCGCTCCGTCAACGGTAGACCAACCCCATGGCGCGCCGAACCTCGTCCATCGTCTCGTCGGCCAGGTCGCGAGCGGCCTGGGTGCCTTCGTTGAGCACGCTGCGCACCAGGCTCGGATCGGCCTCGTATTCCGCCGCGCGCTCCTGGAAGGGACGCAGCTCGGCGAGCACGCCCTCGATCACCGGCTGCTTGCAGTCGACGCAGCCTATGCCCGCGCTGCGGCAGCCCTCCTGCACCCAGTCGCGGACCTCGCCGGAAGAATAGATCTCGTGCAGCGGCCACACCGGGCACTTCTTCGGGTCGCCCGGGTCGGTGCGGCGAATCCGCGCCGGATCGGTCGGCATGGTGCGAATCCTCTGTTCAACGTCGGCCGGCTTCTCGCGCAGCGCAATGGCGTTGCCATAGGACTTGGACATCTTGCGCCCGTCCAGGCCTGGCATCTTCGCCGCCTCGGTCAGCAGCGGCTGCGGCTCGGGCAGAATGATGCGGCTGCCGCCTTCTAGATAGCCGAACAGACGCTCGCGGTCGCCCAGCGAAATGTTCTGCTGCGACTCCAGCAGTGCATGCGCCACGTCCAGCGCTTCGACCTCGCCCTGCTCCTGGTAGCGGCGGCGCTGCTCGCGGTAGAGCTTGGCGTTCTTCTTGCCCATCTTGCCGATCGCCCGCTCGGCTCGCTCCGCGAAGTCCGGCTCGCCGCCGTAGAGGTGGTTGAAGCGGCGGGCCAACTCGCGCGTGACCTCGAGATGCGGCACCTGATCCTCGCCGACCGGCACCTGCCCGGCGCGGTAGATCAGGATGTCGGCGCTCATCAGCAGCGGATAGCCGAGAAAGCCGTAGGTCGCCAGATCCCGGTCCTTGAGCTGTTCCTGCTGATCCTTGAAGCTCGGCACCCGCTCCAGCCATCCCAGCGGGGAGATCATCGACAGCAGCAGATGCAGCTCGGCATGCTCCGGCACCCAGGACTGCACGAACAGCGTCGCCGAACCGGGATTGAGGCCGGCCGCCAGCCAGTCGATGACCATTTCATAGGCATTCTCTGGAATGCCGCGCGGATCCTCGTAATGCGTGGTCAGCGCATGCAGGTCGGCGACGAAGAACAGGCACTCGTGAGTGTGCTGCAGTTCCACCCAGTTCTTGAGTACGCCGTGATAGTGTCCCAGATGCAAGCGACCCGTCGGGCGCATCCCCGACAGAACGCGGTTATTGGCGGGTGTAACCGAACTCACATGCTCTCCCAGGGTCTGTTCACACTATTGCGCGATGCGCTGCCGGAGCCACTTTTCATGGCGCGCAAAGCGCTGCGAGCGTGATGTAGCCCGCCACATGACTAGCGGCAACGTCGCGGGACGCGAAAAGCGGCCCGGCCCTATGGGTTGCGCCCGATTGGCCGCCACTCGGCGTTGCTCGTCGTTCATTTGAAATGACCAAACCTCTCTCCTCGCGCCTTGACTGGCGGCCGGCCGGACGCAACAGCGCACCGCTCAATAGTGTGAACAGGCTCTAGAACCCCTGCAGGCCGAACACACTGTGAATCAGGGCGCTGAACCAGCCATAGATCGGACCGAGAATCCAACCGAGCGCGCCGCTCACGAGCAGCACGACCAGGATGATCAAGCCATAGGGTTCGACACGATCGAGGCGGTCGGCCCACGTTGGCGGCACCAGCCCCGACAAGACGCGGCCTCCGTCCAGCGGAGGAATCGGCAGCAGGTTGAGAATCATCAGAATCAGATTGATCGCAATACCGGCCTGCCCCATCATGGCCAGAGGCACTGCGAAGCTGCTGCCGCCAGCTGCCAACCACAGCCCCAGCTTCATGACAATCGCCCAGGCCAGAGCCATCAGCAGATTGGCTCCCGGTCCGGCCGCGGCCACCAGTGCCATATCGCGCCGCGGATGGCGCAGATTATTGAAGTTGACCGGCACCGGCTTCGCCCAGCCGAACAGAAAACCGGTATGCAATAACAAAAGCGTCGCAGGCACCAGCACAGTGCCGATCGGATCGATATGGCGCAGGGGATTGATACTCAGCCTACCCAGCATCTGCGCGGTCGTATCGCCCAAGCGCTTGGCCGCATAGCCGTGGGCCGCCTCGTGGAGGGTGACGGCGAACAGCACGGGCAGAATCCAGATGCTGATCGTTTGGACGATCTGATTGAGGTTCATAGCGCGAAGATTATACGTGAACGTTGCCTGTCGGACCGAGGAGCCCGCTCAGTCTTCCAGCCAATCGGTCGAGCCCTTACCGTGGCGCAGGATTTCCGGCGCCTTGCCGTACAGATCGACGATGGTGGTCGGCTCCACACCGCAGTTGCCGCCGTCGATGATCAGATCGACCCGATGCTCCAGACGCTCGCGGATATCCAGCGCGTCGGTATGCGGAAGATCCTCGCCCGGCAACAGCAGCGTACTGCTCATCAGCGGCTCGCCCAGTTCCTCCAGCAGCGCCTGGGCGATGCGGTTGTCCGGCACGCGCAGCCCGATGGACTTGCGCTTGGGGTTCTGCAGCCGCCGCGGAACCTCGCGCGTGGCCGGCAGCAGGAAGGTATAGGCGCCCGGTGTCAGCCCTTTCATCAGGCGATAGGAAGCATCGTCGACCTTGGCATAGGTCGCGATTTCGGAGAGATCGCGGCACACCAGGGAGAAATGGTGCATGTCGTCCAGATGGCGGATCTGTCGGATGCGCTCCTGCGCCGCCTTGTTGCCGATGGTGCAGCCAATGGCGTAGCAGGAATCGGTTGGGTAGACCACCACTCCCCCCGCCTGCAGAATATCCACCGCCTGGCGCACCAGACGGGCCTGCGGATTGACGGGATGGATCTCGAAGTACTGACTCATGTCTAACGGTCGCGAGGATGCAAAGTATTCCATCATAACGCCATGTGGCTTGCCACGCTCTTTCGGATAGCGCATCTGGTATCCTCTCTTTCGATACAAGTATCGGGCCACGGTTCCGCGCTATGAAACTGCTTTACGATTTTTTCCCCGTCCTGCTGTTCTTCCTCGTCTACAAGTTCTACGGCGCAATCCCGGCAGACGTCATCCACGGCATCAATCCCCTGCTGCCGCTCACGCTGACGCCCGGCGACCACCAGGACGCCATATTTTTAGCCACCGCCGTGGCCATCGTCGCCTCGTTCGCCCAGGTCGGAATGTACTGGCTGCGCCACCGCCGTTTCGAGACCATGCATCTGGTCTCGCTGGTGCTCATCACGCTGTTCGGCGGCGCCACCCTGTTCTTCCACAATCCCAACTTCATCAAATGGAAGCCGACGGCCATCAACTGGCTGTTTGCCGCCGCCTTCCTGGGCAGCCACTTCATCGGCCGCAAGCCGCTGGTCGAGCGCCTGATGTCGCACGCCATCACCGTGCCGCCGGTCATCTGGCGGCGTCTCAACATCGGCTGGATCGGCTTCTTCTTCATCTCCGGCGCGCTCAACATCTGGGTCGCCTACCAGTTCAGCCAGGAAGTCTGGGTCGACTTCAAGCTGTTCGGTCTGCTCGGCCTGAGCATCGTCTTCATCATCGGCCAGGCCTTCTACCTCGCCCGTTTCATGCAGGAAACACCCAGCGAAGAGAAACAACAGTGATGCTGTACGCCATTGTCGCCCACGACCGCCCCGACAGCCTGCAGGATCGCCTGCAAGCCCGCCCCGATCATCTGGCCCGCCTGCAGGCGCTGCGCGATGCCGGCTGCCTGGTGCTGGCCGGTCCGCTGCCCGCCATCGACAGCCCCGACCCCGGCGAGGCCGGCTTCACCGGCAGCCTGGTGGTGGCCGAATTCGAATCGATCGAGGCTGCCCGCGCCTGGGCCGATGCCGATCCCTATCAGGTGGCCGGGGTTTACACCAAAGTCGACGTGCGACCGTTCAAACAGGTTTTCTGATCAAACCGGTTTGAACAACTGTTCGCGGTAGTAGCGCAGTTCCTCGATCGAATCCTTGATGTCGTCCAGCGCCAGGTGGCGCGAGTCCTTGCGGTGACCACTGGCGACCTTCGGATACCAGCGCTTGGCCAGCTCCTTCAGCGTGCTCACGTCCAGGTTGCGGTAGTGGAAGAACGCTTCCAGCTCCGGCATCAGCCGCGCCATGAAACGACGGTCCTGGCAGATGCTGTTGCCGCACATCGGCGAGGTGCGCGCAGGCACCCATTCGCGCAGGAAGGCCAGCGTCTCCGCCTCGGCGCACGCCGTATCGCAATCGCTGCCGCGCACCCGTTCCAGCAGCCCGGAGCCGCCGTGCTGGCGCTGGTTCCAGTCGTCCATTGCCGCCAGCGCCGGCTCGGGCTGATGAATCGCCCGCACCGGCCCTTCCGCCAACACGTTCAGTTCCTTGTCCGTGACGATGGTCGCGATCTCGATGATCACGTCGTTGCTCGGATCCAGTCCCGTCATCTCGAGATCGATCCAGATCAAATTGTCAGGACTGGTCGGCATTGGAAGCTCCATTATGAGTTGCGCGGTCGACGTATTGCGGACCGATTGTAGTGCATGCGTCGCCCGGTACTCCATCTGATACGAGGGCGTTACACTGTCAAACCGTTCTCCAAGCACTGACGCCCGACCATGCACGCTTTTACGATCCTGTTCATCCTCGCGGTTCTACTCGGCCTGGGATTGCGCCTGTGGCTAGGCGCGCGCCAGATCGACCACGTACGCACACACCGCGACGCCGTACCGCCTGCCTTCGTCGACAACATTCCGCTGGACTCGCATCAGCGCGCCGCCGACTACACCGTCGACCGCGCCCGCTTCGGCCGCCTGGAATACGTATTCGAAGCGATCGTGGTCCTGGTCTGGACCCTGGGCGGTGGCCTCGCCGCGCTGGATCAGGCTTGGCGCGCACTATCGCTGTCGCCACTGCTGACCGGCACCGGCGTGCTGCTCAGCGCCTTCCTGATCATGGGCCTGATCGACCTGCCATTTTCCGTCTGGCGAACCTTCGTCATCGAAACCCGCCACGGCTTCAACCGCACCACCCCGGGGGTATTCGCCGCCGACCTGCTCAAGCAGACCCTGCTGATGTTGGTCATCGGCATACCGCTCGCGCTGCTCGTGTTGTGGCTCATGCAGGGCATGGGCGAACTCTGGTGGCTATGGGTCTGGGCGGTATGGACGGTCTTCAGCCTCGGACTCGCTTGGGCCTACCCCCGCATCATTGCGCCACTGTTCAATAAATTCTCGCCACTCGACGACGGTGAACTGCGCGAACGCGTCGCCCGACTGCTGGACCGCGCCGGCTTCCGTTCGCGCGGCATCTTCGTCATGGACGGCTCACGCCGTTCCGGCCACGGCAACGCCTATTTCACCGGCTTCGGCCGCAACAAGCGCATCGTGTTCTTCGACACCTTGCTCGAAACCCTGGCTCCCGAGGAAGTCGAGGCCGTACTGGCCCACGAACTCGGCCACTTCCGGCACCGCCATGTGCTCAAGGGCATGGTCGTGATGACCGCCCTGAGCCTTGCCGGCCTCGCCCTGCTCGCCTGGCTGATGCAGCAGAGCTGGTTCTACAGCGGACTCGGCGTGCAGCAGCCCTCGACCTGGATGGCCCTGCTGCTGTTCATGATCGCGCTGCCGCAGTTCACCTACCTGCTCACCCCGCTGTTCTCGTGGCGCTCGCGCCGCCAGGAATTCCAGGCCGACGCCTACGCCAGCGAGCAGACCGGCTCCACGCCGCTGATCCACGCGCTGACCAAGCTGTATCGCGACAACGCCAGCACGCTCACGCCCGATCCGGTGCACTCGGCCTTCTACGACTCGCACCCGCCGGCATCGATTCGGATTCAGCATTTGAGTGCGTTGGGGCGTTAGCGACACTCTGAACAAATGAATAGTCGCCGGACAGGTTACCGCACATCCGCATGTACTGGGCGATTTGGCCGGTGAGAATGGACATTCTTATCGGCAACCCTTTTGCTGTCGTATTGGTTCAAGACGGGATCAATTGGGTTGTATGACTTGTTGCCTGCGTCATCGTGGCCATGTTTTACGATTGGCTTCGCGCAGACATCTGACCAACGGTTCGGTTCGTCCAAGCGAAAGGCCCTGACGGGCCTCCGTCTAACTCAAGAGTTGAGCAGCCCAACCAGGACTTTGAAAACCGCCGCTGGCATGTTCATTGCTCTAATTCATGGCATCAGAAAACAGAGATAGGCCATGAACGTTCAACCCACGTCTTCCCTGCTCTTCTCTCCCGCGCCGGCGCGTTCTTCATCGGGCCGGCAATACTCGACCGCGTCGCCGACAAATGCTGCCGACACGGTCAGTATTTGCCGGGCCGCACTCGACCTCTACGCCGCTGCCTCGACCCAATCCAGCCTTCCCCGCGCGTCCTCCGGGAGTGATGCCAAGGCTGAATTCGACACTACAAAAGGCACGACGGAACTCGACATCGAGTCCTACTTCGCACCACAAGCCAACCAGCACGTGACGCTGGATTCCGTGCCTCTGCTGCTTCCAAGCCAGAAAAACATCAATGCCCTGTCCGACTACATATCGGCACACATGCCGGGTTTCCTGGCCGACAACGGTATCCCAGCCCCTCCCGCGAACATCACCTACGACACCGCGGGGCAAATCCAGTTACCGGCCGATTACCCCTACTCTGCGGAATTCAAGCAGGCACTGGAAAACAATCCGGTGATGGAGCGGACACTGCACACCACATATGCACTAACGTCGCATATGGTCGAGATGAACAAATCCATACCCTTCCAACGCGAATACGCGGCGGCCACGTCTCAAGCCCAGATCGATGCCGTTATCGCGAAGTATCAGTATCTTTTCTCCACCAACCGTCACTACGACAAAATCGCCCTCAACTTCACGGCCAACGGCATCCTGAGCATCACTCACGACAGCAAACCGCTTTCCGAAGCATGAGTCGCATGGGTTGAGGATGTGTGCAACGGACCCGAATGTGGGTATATAGATAATATCGAGGTGCGCTTCACTTACCCCAATCTACGTCCTGGGTAAATACAAAGCACCCTTGATGCACGGCAGCGTCCTCCCGGTCACAGTTCCTCTCAAAGCACGGCTCACAGAAGGCTGAAATCGGTGACACCTAGAAAACGGCTAAGATCCTTTCGACACAGACAGTTCTGGCACCTGAACTAAATTTCCCCAGACCCTGCTGGGGCTGCTGCACAGGGATGTGCTGAACAACGGGGCTCGGGCGCGTCGCCCAAGCAACTCAAGACTGGAATCGCTGATTCGCGTCCGAAAAGCACGCAGAACGCAAGACAATGCGAGCGCTTTGCGTATCGGCAGTCGCCCCATAACATCGAATCCCGCCCGAAACAAACTCCTACCCTCAAATAATTCTCCTTGCCGACATCACCTAGAATCGAGGTCAAAGCAGCCCTGTCGAGGAACACAATCCAGCGAACGGCTGGACCCCACCCACACTTCCCCCTTAAAGTGCCAACCCGAAACGCTGCGCCGTAACAGCATCAGAGGAGGCTCCCATGTCGGATCTGACCCAACGCCATTGCACTCCCTACGAAGACGGCGTCGCGCCGCTGACCCACGAACAGGCCCAGGATCTGCTGGCGCAGCTTCACACCGATTGGTCGCTATCTGCTGATGCCAAGGAAATCGTCCGCGAGTTCCGCTTCGCCAACTACTACGAGACCATAGCCTTCGTGAACGCCGGCGCCTGGATCTCACACCGTGAAGACCATCACCCGAACCTCGAAGTCGGCTATAACCGCTGCCGCGTGGGCTACAGCACGCACGCCATCGGCGGTCTGTCCGACAACGACTTCATCTGCGCCGCCAAGATGGACGGTCTGTGAGCGGGCGGGCGCGCGTCGTTACCCGCTTCGGTGCAGAACTGATCCTGCGCACCGAAAGCGGCGAGCTTCTGCGCGCCGTCTCGCGCCGCAATCTGGTCAAACACGGCCCTGCGCACCTGCGCGTGTCCGTCTGCGGCGATTACGTAAGTTACGAGACAGACGACGGCGACAACAAGGCCGTGGCCACCACCCTGGAACCGCGCCAAAACGTGCTGGTCCGCCCCGACCACCGTGGCCGACCGCACGCCGGCGCCGCCAACATCGATCAGGTACTGATCGTCATCGCCCCCCGGCCCTCTCCGGACTGGGGAATCATCGACCGCTACCTGACCGCCATCGCCGCACTGTCGGCCACGCCACTCCTGGTCATCAACAAGTCGGATCTGTCGGAGTCTCCGGCAGAGGGTCTGATCGCGGATACCGAAGCACTCTATTCCGGACTCGGCTATCGGGTACTACGCACCAGCGTAAAGAACGGCGACGGCATCGAAACCCTGCGCGAACACCTGCACGGGCGCACCAGCCTGCTGGTCGGACAGTCGGGCGTCGGCAAATCATCGCTCACCCGTGCGCTGGATCCGGGGCTCGAAATCCGCATCGGCGAACTATCGGCAATCAGTGGCGAAGGGCGCCACACCACCACCGTCGCGCATCTCTATGCACTGTCCTCCGGCGGCGATCTGATCGACTCGCCCGGCGTGCGCGATTTCGCGCCCTACGAGCCAACCGCGGACGATCTCGCCACCAGCTTCCCGGAAATCGCCGAATGCGCGCACGATTGCCGCTTCCATGACTGCCGCCACCGCGCCGAACCCGGCTGTGCCGTCAAGGCCGCCGCCGAAACCGGCCGTATCCCTCCCAGCCGACTGCGCAGTTTCCTGGAACTGGAAGGGAACTCGGCCTGATTCATGGCCTCTATATGAGGCATGAACATGCACCTGCTGACCGTACTGCTATTGATCGTCGCCCTTGCCTTCAGCGCTCTGACACTGCTCGGCCTCTACGACCCCAGACTCGGGCTGGCCCGCAGCCGACGCGCCGCGCTGCGCCGCAACGGCACACTCGCCCTCGTCGGCTACGCTCTGATGGCGATCATGCTCAGCGCAGGCGACATCAACCGGCGCGGCTACGACACGCGTTTCAACGCGCACGGTGCCTCACCTACCGCACTGCAGCAAAACGGCTAAGCCTTCAGCGCGTCAGCCAGGACCGCGCCCGTGGCGTCAGCAACGCATACGGCAATATCCACGACAGCGCCAATATGGTGAAGAACGCGTACGGCAAGCCGTACAGCGCCGCCCATGAACGCTCGCTGCGCAAATAGAAAAGCATGAACGGCAACGCACTCAAAGCGATGCCCAACGCCGTCAGCGGCAGCAACGCCGAATCCTCCGCCAGCAGTACGGCCAGCGCGACCAGACTCGCGTAGTGGATCGGATAGCGCAGGTTCGTGGTCAGTTTATCCCACAGCACCATGAGGCGATAGCGCAGCGGCCTGCGCCAGACGATGCGTGCCAGGCGCAACTCCTCGCGCACGAAGCTGCGGTTCCAGCGCAGGAACATCTTGCACAGCCGTGCATACGTGGTCGGCACCAGCGTGCGCACCTCGGCATTGCCCTGATAGACCGAATCGAAGCCCTTCTCGAGCAGGTAGTTGGTCAGCGCCCGATCCTCGCCGAAGGTGCACGGCGAACCCAGAAAGGTCTGCGCCATCCAGCGATCCTGCACCTCGCGCAGTGCCGCGGTGCGGTAGGCGGCCAGCGCTCCGGGGCTGCAATAGACCGTGCGGAACTGCGATTCCGCCGCGCGCTGGAAGTCGAAGGACAAAGCGTAGGCGAAGCGCAGCATGCGCGGAATCAGGCCTTCATTCAGATTGTGCACCGACACCTTGCCCGCCACCGCGCCGACGCGCGAATCGACGAACGGTGCCGCCATGGCCAACAGCGTCGTGGCGCCGATGACGCTGTCCGAATCGATGGTCACCACGACCTCGCCGCGTGCACGCCGAAACCCCTCCATAAGCGCAGCTCGCTTACCCTGGTTACGCTCGAAGCGCACCACCTCCACTCTGTCTCCGTAGCGCAGCGCGGCCCTTTCGATATACTCCCAGGTATCGTCACGGCTACCGTCGTCGACGACCACGATCTGCAAGCGTTCGGGCCGATACAGGGACGCGGCAACCGAATCGATGGTCTTCTCGATCATGGCGCCTTCGTTGTAAGCCGGGATCACGACGGTCAGCGGCGGGGCATTCGCCGGCTCCAGCGGCGGCACCGGACGATAGTGCAACCACAACCGAGTCTTGACCAACAGCAGCACCGTTACCGGCACGGACCAGCACAGCGCGACCAGCAACACGGGCTTGAGCCAGACATGGCGCTCCAGCCCGAGGGACTGAGCGTGCGCCATGTCCACCAGCACCGTGCGATACAGCAGGCCTAGCGCTACCGCCAGCAACACCGCGTACGCCAACCACAGACTGAATTCCGCTACGCGCAGCACCGGCATGACACCGGGCAGCGCGGGACTTCGATTGGATTCGTTCAACATAGCGACCCTAGGTGCAAACGGTCGCCTCGGGGAATCGGCCCGTAACCGGATTCGGCTGGCACGCACACGAGCGCGTTCACGACGGCACGCAACCGGACGAGAACGAAGGAACCTGGGCAGATGCCGCGGACGCGGCTGACGGACTGCGAAACAGCGCTTGCGACGCGCTGAATCAGACCTCGGAGGCGAAAGGAATACTCGAAAAAAGCCTCGAAGCCCCCGACGGGGGCTCCTTGAGCGCTAATAGATCACAATGCGCGAAGCTGCGCAACGGCCTTCTGAACAGGCCTCGGGAAATACGCCGGAACGCGGCGGACTCAGCCCGGCGGCCACTGCATGGCACGCCCGCCGAGCACGTGCAGATGCAGGTGGAACACGGTCTGGCCGGCTTGTGCATTGCAATTGAAAACGGTGCGGTAGCCGGGCTCCGCCACGCCTGCATCGGCCGCCACACGCTGCGCCGCCAGATACATGCGCCCGATCAGTTCGGCGTCCTCGGGCTGCACGTCGTTCAGCGTCGCGATGTGCCGGCGCGGCACCACCAGCGCGTGCAGCGGAGCCTGTGGATTGATGTCGCGAAAGGCCACGACGTCATCGTCCTCATACACGAACTCGACCGGAATCTCGCCGCCGGCGATCTTGCAGAACAGGCAATCGCTCATCTAACCAACCTCCATCGGGAACTCGTTTTCATGAGAGCACGTCAGTAATCGCGCCGCAGCTCGAAGGCCTGCGTCAGCGTACCGCTGTCCAGCGACTCCAGTTCGCCGCCCATCGGCACGCCCTGCGCCAGGCGGGTGACGCGAATGTCCAGCGCACGCGCCATCTCGCTCAGATAATGGGCGGTGACTTCGCCCTCCACCGTCGGGCTCACCGCCAGGATCAGCTCGCGCACCTCGCCTTCGCGCAGGCGCTCCTCCAGCCGGTCCAGCCCCAGGTCCTCGGGGCCGATGCCATCGAGCGGCGACAGCCGCCCCATGAGTACATGGTAGACACCGCGGAAATGCGTAGCCTGATCGATGGCCGCCAACTGAGCGGGATTTTCCACCACACACAGCAGTTCGCCGTTGCGCCGCGTGTCGCTGCAGATCGTGCACAGCGGCGTCTCGCTGAAATTGCGGCAGCGTTCGCAATGCCCCACCTTCTCCACCGCCTCGCGCAAAGCGTCGGCCAGGCGCAGCGCCCCCTCGCGATCGCGCTCCAGAAGATGATAGGCGATACGCCCTGCGGAGCGAGGACCGACCCCGGGCAGGCAGCGCAATGCCTCGATCAACTGATCGAGCAGAGGGCTGGCGGACATCGTCGCTTCAGAACGGCAGATTGAAACCCGGCGGCAGATTGACGCCGGAGGCCATGTTCGAGAATCGATCCTGCGTCGCGGCCTCGATCTTGTGCGTGGCGTCGTTGATCGCCGCCGCGACCAGGTCCTCGAGCATGTCCTTGTCGTCGCCCAGCAGGCTGGGATCGATGGTCACGCGGCGCGCTTCGTGCTTGCCGGTCATCACCAAGCTGACCAGTCCGCCGCCGGACTGTCCGGTCACTTCCATGTTCGCCAGCTCTTCCTGGGCCTTCTGCATCTCGGCCTGCATCTTCTGGGCCTGCTTCATCAGGCCTCCGATTCCACCCTTCATCACTGAAATCCTCTACTGATTGTCGTCAACATCCATACGCGGCCGCACCGAACCGGGCACGACCTGCGCGTCGAACTGAGCGCGCATGTTCTGCACCGCCTCATCGGCCTCGATCGCCGCTTCGGCATCCGCCTGCCTGGCCTCATCGGCCCGCTGCTTCTGCACTGCCGGCGTATCACCCACCGCATCAACCACACGAATCTCGAGGCGCATGGGACGGCCCTCGAGCTTTTCTATCGCATCGCTCAAACGCTGTTTCGCCCGGTCGATCAGCAGATGCTCGGAGCTGCGCGCGATACACAGACGATAGCGGTCGCTATCGATGCCTTCCAGCGTGCAATGGCTCGCCAGCTGGCCCGCCACTCCGCCGAGGCGCATACCGGCTACCTTGCCCGCCCAATCGTCCGGAACCGCAGCAGCGGGCATCGCCGCCACCGGCAGGGCGCCGGCAGCCTCCTCCACCCGGCTCGCGGGAGCGGGCTGAGGCGATGCGGCAGGCGGTTCAGGGGCGCGCGGCGGCGGGGCTGCGGCAGGCGGCTCGGACGGACGCGGCTGTGGAGCAGCGGCCGCAGACGACGGTCGCTGAGCCGCAGCAGCGCTTCCTCCGCCTGCCGCGGGCTGTCCGCCTGCTCCCGCCGACTGCGGCCGAAATGCGAGCATGCGCAGCGCGATCATCTCGAAACCACTGCGGGGATCACCGGCGAGCGCCAGATCGCGACGCCCCAGCAGGGCGATCTGATAGTACAGTTGCACGTCTTCCGCGCTGAGCGCGGCGGCCAGTTCATCAAGCTCCGGCTCTGCGGCTTCGGCTGCGGCGGGCACCACCTGCCGCACCGCAAGGCGGTGCAGCACGCTCAGCAACTCGACCAGCACCGAGCCGAAATCCGCGGCCGCCTCGGCCAGGCCGTCCACAGCCGCCAGCAATCCAGGACCATCCTGCGCGGCAAGCGCACGCAGCAGTCGGTAGACGGCATCGCGGGGGATCGTGCCGAGCATCTCGCGGACCTCGGCCTCACCCACCTGCCCCCCGCCGTAGGCAACCGCCTGGTCGAGCAGACTCAGCGCATCGCGCAGGCTGCCGTCGGCGGCCTCGGCCAGCAACTGCAGCGCACGCGGTTCGCTCTGCAGTTGCTCGCGTTCCAGAACGTTCCCGAGATGTTCGGCAATGGAGATTTCGGGAATACGCTTGAGGCCGAACTGTACGCAGCGCGACAGTATGGTCGGCGGGATTTTCTGTGGATCGGTGGTCGCCAGCAGGAACTGCACATGCGGCGGCGGCTCCTCCAGCGTCTTGAGCAACGCGTTGAAGCTGTGCCCGGAGAGCATGTGCACCTCGTCGATGAGGTACACCTTGTAGCGCCCGCGCACCGGAGCGTATTGCACGTTCTCCAGCAGTTCGCGCGTATCCTCGACCTTGGTGCGCGAAGCGGCGTCGACCTCGATCAGGTCGATGAATCGACCCTCTTCGATCTCACGGCAGGCCTCGCACTCGCCGCAGGGCTGCGCGCTCACGCCTTGCTCGCAGTTCAGGCACTTGGCCAGTAGACGGGCGAGCGTGGTCTTGCCGACACCCCGCGTGCCGGTGAACAGATAGGCGGGATGTATACGGCCGGTTTCCAGCGCATTGACCAGCGCACGGCGCACATGCGCCTGTCCGACCAACTGATCGAAGTTCCGCGGTCGCCACTTGCGCGCCAGGGCTTGGTAGGTCATGCCTTAGATCGGTGAGAAAGGAAGCCCGAGACTATACAGAATTGGAGGCGGCCCGTACCAGCGCACCCCGGCGCCCGAGTCCACTGTTACCGTTGCTCCCTTCCGGGCCTGGCGGGGTTCACAGCTTATCGTCGCGGGGGACCGATACGGGCCACCATAAACTCAGGCGCACAACAGACGCCTCGACACGCTTTTACCTGAACGGTTCCGTATCCGGCGCGGCGGCGCGCCAGAACCGGCATGCGAATTCTCGCACATCTTGCCGGCCGCGCGAACCAAAGCATCACAGCGCGGTCAAACGAGCGCTGCATCCTACTGGGTCGCCGGAGGGAACGTCAATCGCGCCCTCTACCGCCCCGCCGGCATGCCAGGCCAGGCTCCGCGGCTTGGTTATCGTGATGCGCAAACCGTGAGATCCGACGCACCGAAACCGTGCATGAGCGGCAAGAACACAATAATCACACAAGAAAATTATCTTTTATTATCATTTAGTTATAAAAACATGAAATTACAGCCCTCCCGTCCCGTTCAATCCGCATTATGAAATCAGACCGAGGCGGCATGCCTTGCTAATTGAAAAAGCCTGTCTAGAATCCGCAAGTCAGCTCAAAGCTGCCAAGGTCAGGAATAACTACTATTTAATTTGAGGAGACGGAAACGATGACCGACAAGAAGCATCCATCCGGCCAGAACCACCAAGACGATCAATCTTCGCCGGTTTCCAGACGCACGTTCCTGAAAGCCGGCGCGGCCTTGACCGCCGCTGGAACCCTCGGGCTTGGTACGCGCGCCGCCCAGGCCGCCGACAAGGTCCGTATCGGCGTACTCAACCCCTCAACCGGCACCTATGCCGAACTCGGCAAGAACCAGACCCGCGGCGCCCAGATGGCGGCCGCCGAAATCAACGGCTCCGGCGGCGTGCTCGGCCGTGAACTGGAACTGATCGTGACCGACACCGCGTCCAAGACCGGCCTCGCCGTCTCCAAGGCACACCAGTTGGTCAGTCAGCACGGCGTACACTTCCTGCAAGGCACCGTGTCTTCGGCCGTTTCCGAAGCCATCGAACAGGCCAGCAAGGACATGGGCACCCTGTTCGTGGACTCCGGCGGCCACGCCACTCCCGTGACCGGCAAGTACTGCAACTGGAGCACATTCCGCGTCTGCACCACCACCTACATGCTGGCTGCCGGCATCGCCGACACCCTGATGAAGAAGTACGGCAAGCGCTGGTACTTCCTGACCCCCAACTACGCCTTCGGACTAACCGAGCAGGCTGCCTTCGAGAGCATCCTCAAGGCCAACGGCGGCACCGTCCTGGGCTCCGCCCTGGCCCCGCTGGGCACCACCGACTTCTCGTCCTACCTGATCCAGGCGCAGGCCGCCAAGCCCGACTGCCTGATCATCCTGCAGGCGGGCGACGACCTCGTGCACGCCCTGACCCAGGTCAACCAGTTCGGCCTGCAGCACAAGTTCGGCGTGGCCGGCGGCATGATGGAACTGGAAGTGCTCAAGGCGCTGCCGGAATCCGCGCGCGTCGGCGCGTGGAGCTTCGAGTGGTGGTGGAACCAGCCCAACACCCCGCACGTCAAGAATTTCGTCGACAGCTACCGCAAGCGCTACAACGGCGAGTACCCGACCGCGCGTAGTTGGTTCGGCTACGTAGCCACCCACTCCATCGCTCAGGGCGCGACCGAGGCCAAGAGCCTGGATGCGAAGAAGGTCGCCCGCGTGATGGGCGGCATGGAGCTACCGCCGGAAGTCGGTCTGGAGCCGGCTACGCTCAAGTTCCGTGCTGACGACCATCAGCTCATGGCCGGCATTTTCGCCGGCGAGGTCAAGTCCGGCGGCAGCTATCCGGACCTGTTCAACGTCCTCAACTACGAACCCGGCGCATCCATCGCTCAGAGTGCCGCCCAGAAGGGCTGCCACATGAGCATGCCGAGCTAAGAGGGTTCACGCATGGAACTGTTGTTGTTCAACGTGCTCAACGGTCTGCTGCTGGGCGTGTTTTATGCACTCATGGCCATGGGACTGTCTCTCATCCTCGGCCTGAACCGCATCATCAACTTCGCCCATGGCGGATTCCTGGCCTTGGCCGGGTATCTCGCCTACACGCTGCTACCGTATCTGGGCTTTTTCGGAGCATTGATCGTCGCACCGTTGCTCACGGCAGTTCTCGGTGTTCTGGTCGAGCGTTTCCTGATCAGACGCCTCTATGGGCGGGACCCGTTGTTCAGCCTGTTGCTGACCTTCGGGCTCGTCCTCATCATGGAGGACATGATCAGGACGGTGTGGGGTGCGCAGGGGCTGCCGTTGCAGACCCCTGCGATCCTGCAGAGCGCGCTCAGCCAGACCTATTTCTTCATCACCGGCTACCGCGTGCTCATCCTCGCCATCGCGGTGGCGTTCTCGATCGGACTGCTGCTGTTCCTGCGCTACACCAAGGTGGGTCTGCGCATTCTCGCCGGCGCCTCCGATCTGGACACCATCGCCGCACTCGGGGTGAACATCTACCAGCTACGCGCGATCAGCTTCGCCGCCGGCATCTTCCTGGCTGGCATCGCGGGCGTTCTCGCCGCCGGCTGGCAGGGCCTGACCCCACAGATGGGCGATGCCCTGATCATGCCTAGTTTCGTCGCCATCATCGTCGGCGGCGTGGGCAGCCTGCTCG
This sequence comes from Acidihalobacter sp., assembly GCF_037381185.1. Taxonomy (NCBI): domain Bacteria; kingdom Pseudomonadati; phylum Pseudomonadota; class Gammaproteobacteria; order Chromatiales; family Ectothiorhodospiraceae; genus Acidihalobacter; species Acidihalobacter sp. The sequence goes on along the minus strand of NZ_JARRQY010000008.1, from coordinate 2,563 downwards.
GCAGCCTGCTCGGCGGCTTGCTGATCGGCGTCGCCTCGGGCGTGACCAGTGCGTTCTACCCCCAGGCCAGCCAGCTGGTGATCTACCTCATCATGGCCCTGGTGCTGGCGATTCGCCCGCGCGGGCTACTTGGCAAGAAAGGAGTTTTCGAGTGACGGCCAAAGAGTTTGAAAGCACCCCGTCGCCCCACCTAACCCTGCCTTCGTCCCCCAAGCAACGCGATCTGCGTGCCTATCTGCCGCACGCCATCGTCTGGGTGGTACTGCTGACCGCACCGCTGTGGATGCCGCTGGTCGGCGGCTACACGCTGCTGGCCACCCGCGTGTTGGTGCTGGCCATGGCGGCCATGGGGCTCAACCTGCTGCTCGGCTACGCCGGCGCCCTGTCCTTCGGCCAGGCCGCATTCTTCGGTCTGGGCGGTTACGCGGCGGGCGAGACGCTCATGCACCTGGCGCCCAGCACCCCGCTGGCGCTGCTCATCGGCATGCTCACCGGCGGCGTCATCGCCGCCATCCTCGGACCGATCGCGGTGCGCCTGCGCGGCATCTATTTCGCCATGATCACCATCGCCTTCGGCCAGGCCTTCTATTTCATCGTCGTCAACTGGAACAGTTTCACCGGCGGCGAAGACGGCCTGCTGGGCTTCAGTCGTCAACCGTTGCACTTCGACACCATGACGGTGCCGCTGAGCGGCATCAACTACTACTACCTGACGCTGTTCTGCTTCGCCGTGGTGGCCGCGCTTGTCGCCGCCCTGCTCAGATCGCCGCTGGGTCACGCCTTCATCGCGGTACGCGAGAATGAGCGGCGCCTGCAGTTCTTCGGCGTCAAGGCGGGGACGCTGCTGTGGATCGCTTTTACGATCTCCGGCTTCATCGCGGGCCTTGCCGGTGCGCTCTACGCCCAGCTCAACAATTTCATCTCGCCCGCAGCGCTGCACTGGACCCTGTCCGGCGACTTCGTGATGATGTGCGTACTCGGCGGCATGCGCAGTTTCTGGGGGCCGCTGCTGGGTGCGGGTATCTACGTCGTGGCCGAGAACCTCCTCAGCTCGTACACCGACAACTGGATGAGCCTGCTCGGCCTGATGTTCATCCTCATCGTGCTGTTCTTCCCAAAGGGCGTGCTCGGCATCCTTCGCGTGAGGGTCAAAGCATGAGCCTGCTCAACGTCGAGAACGTATCCAAGAAGTTCGGCCAGCTGGCCGCGCTGTCCGACATCCACCTCAAGGTCGAAAAAGGCGAAATCCGCGCCCTGCTCGGCCCCAACGGCGCCGGCAAGACCACGCTGTTCAACCTCATCAGCGGCATGTTCGCGCCAACCACCGGCTCGATCCATTTCAACGATGACGAGATCACCCAGCAGAGTGTCGAACAGCGCGTACGCACCGGCATCGTGCGGACCTTCCAGATCACCGAGATTTTCAAGGAACTGAGCGTCTACGAGAACCTGCGCATCGCCGTCGAATCCGACATGGGCATCAGTCTGCGTCCCTGGCTTGGGTCCACGCAGAAACAGGCCGTGCGCCGACGCGTCGACGAACTGCTGGAAGCGACGCAGCTCGCCAGCAAGGCCTATCGCGAAGTCGGCGAGCTGGCCCATGGCGACCAGCGCGTGGTGGAAGTGGCCATGGCGCTGGCCATGAGCCCGCGCCTGCTCCTGCTCGACGAACCCACCGCCGGCATGAGCGACCACGAAACCGAGCACATGGTGCAGCTCATCCGCCAACTGCACCAGGAATTCGACCTCACGGTGCTATTCGTGGAACACGACATGCACCTCGTCTTCAATCTCGCGCAGCGCATCACGATTCTCGACAATGGCCGCTGGCTTGCCGAAGGCACGCCGCAGGAAATCGCCGACGACGAACGGGTGCAGGCAGCCTATCTGGGGGGCAGCGCCGCATGAACGACCAAGCACTGCTGAAAGTCGACGGACTGCACGTCAATTACGGCAAGAGCCACATCCTGCACGGCGTTTCGCTGACCGTGAATCCGGGCGAGGTGGTCTGTCTGCTGGGGCGCAACGGCGCCGGCAAGACCACCACCATCAAGGGCATCATGGGCCTGGCCAACCGCACGCAGGGCACCATCACCATCGCCGGCCGACGCGCCGAGAAGCTGCCGCCGCACAGCGTCGCCCGCCTTGGCGTGGGCTACGTCCCCGAGGGCCGGCGCATCTTCCCGGACCTGACCGTGGAAGAGAATCTGGCGGTGCCGGCCGAGCGCCGCGGGCGCTGGAACCTGCAGGAAGTCTACAAATTCTTCCCGCGCCTTCACGAAAGGCGCCGTCATGCCGGCGGCCAGCTCTCCGGCGGTGAACAGGAAATGCTCGCCGTGGCCCGCGCCCTGATCACCAACCCCGATCTGTTCATCATGGACGAACCCTCGCAGGGACTCGCGCCCAAGATCGTGCAGGAGATCTACACGCTGATCGGGGAAATGGCCCGCGAGGGCAGCTCCATCCTGCTCGCCGAGCAGAACGCCTTCATGGCGCTGGAAGTCTCCAACCGAGCCTACGTCATCGACAACGGCAAGATCGTGCACGAGGGGCCTGCACAGGA
>NZ_JARRQY010000007.1:0-125199 GCF_037381185.1 Acidihalobacter sp. | reverse complement strand
GAGACGACCCAGCCGGCAATCGAGAAGTGGCTGGCAGGCCGCATCGACAAAAGCTGGATCACGGGTCTCAAGCAAGCGGTCGCCGAAGCCGAAGCTACGCAACGGGCCGAAATCAAGAAATAACGGCCGGGTAGCTTTGCGTGCCGTGGGCGGAGGCGGCGTAGTGCCCCGCCCACGTGGAAGAACGAAGCCGCCGCAGAGTCCTTGTCAAAACGTGAACCAAGCATGTCCCGGTTGATCTAATTTGTAGGCAGATTTCTGGGGACATCATGAAGCGATTCATTGAGGGTCAGAGCCGCACGCAAAGCGTGTTGTTCCCTGAGGTTCTGGACGATTACGTGACCACCGCAACTTCACCAAAGCCAAGCTCAAGCGCCGGATGGAAGAGATCGAGAAGAGCATCCAGCGCTATCTGGTGGACCTGGACACGGCCGATCGTCAGGAAGATGAGAGAGCCCGCTCCCAGTCAGGGCGTCTTCAGGACAAGATCTCGGCCCTGAAGGCACAGATCAAGCAGTTGCAGGCCATCGAGGCCGAACTGAATGAGAGTCCAGATGGCCAGCTCTCGCAGACCGATCCGGATGCCCGCGCCATGAAGAGCCGGGGCACAGGCATCGTCGGTTACAACGTCCAGACGGCGGTCGATACTAAACACCACCTCATCGTCGCACACGAGGTCACCAACATCGGTATCGATCGTAACCAGCTCACACCGATGGCAGAACAGGCTCGCACGGCCATAGGTCAAACGGATCTGACCGTGATTGCCGATCGTGGCTATTACAAAAGCGAGCAGATACGCGCCTGTCAGGAGGCCGGCATCACAGCCATCGTGCCCAAGACCACGACCTCGGGCGCCCGAGCCGAGGGCCGCTTCGACAAGTCCGACTTCATTTATGACGCCGAAGCCAACGAGTACCGCTGCCCCGCAGGCCAACGGCTTATCTGGCGTTATGTCAGCATGGATGGCGGCCTGAGGATCCATCGTTACTGGAGTTCGCATTGCCCGCGTTGCGACATCAAATCCCGCTGCACCCCGAGTGATTACCGACGCGTCAGTCGTTGGGAGCATCAGGATGTCCTGGAGGCCATGCAGAGACGCCTGGATCGGGTGCCGCAGAGCATGCGCATCCGAAGGCAAACGGTCGAGCATCCGTTCGGCACCATCAAGTCATGGATGGGCGCCACGCACTTCCTGACCCGAACCCTGGAACACGTCAGTACCGAGATGAGCCTGCATGTGCTGGCCTACAACCTCAAACGCATGATGAACCTGATGGGAACAACACATCTGAGCGATGCCATACGGGCAGGGTGAAGGGCCGTATTTTCGATCGCCCTTTTCTTGAACATCACAGAACGGGTCGATTGACCCAATAATCTGCGGCGTCGTTAGTGCCAGATGTTTTGACACGGCCTGGGCCAATTGTCGTCGTGGCAGCTGTTCTACTGCTCGGTGTTTGGATTCGAAGCCTCGGAGCAATTCGATATCGCTGATCCGAGTGGCCTGATACAAAGCCAGGTGGTGGAGACTACTGACCGCAGTATCCGAATCGCGCTGAATGCTTCGCAGAGAGATTCGACCTCCGCGATGCGGTTTGTGTCGCGGTATTACGGCGGTGGCACGCAACAGCTTGCATTCGTGACCGACGACATCGTTGCCACGCTTTGCAAGCTCGAGACAAATGGGTTGGAGCTGCTCCCGATTCCGCAGAACTACTATGACAACCTGGAAGCGCGTTTCGGGCTGAAGCCCGAAATGCTGGAGACATTGAGGCGCCACAACATCCTTTACGATCAAGCCGGCCACGGCGAGTTCTTCCACGCCTACACTCGTACCTTTGCGGATCGTTTCTTCTTCGAAATCGTGCAGCGTCGCAACTACGATGAATTCGGCCTTGTGAATGCGCCGATCAGGCTGGCCGCCCAGGCGCGCCTGATCTGAGGGGCCTGGCACACGTCGAGTTGATGTCGGTCGGGGATCGGAAGGCGGGGTGCTCATAGCGACGCCGATGAGCCAGAGCGGCGGTGCCGACATACGGTCGTGATCGTCTTCGCTGCGTATCGGCCCGGGCGGCGCTGCTTTCCCGCGTGGCCAGACCGGTACCTGCCGGTACTTTGCCGTTGCATTGAGTTTGCGGCGGTTCTTGCCAATCTTCACTGCATGCGGGCATATCGTCCTGTTAGAATGCTGGGTTTTTACACGATCGTGTCGGTGACGCGGCGCGTCAGCTAGCTGGATGGAAGACCCGCATGGAACTCAATCCGATTTATCAGCAGATTCAAGACCTTCAAGGGCGTTTGGATGCCCTGAGGGGGTATCTTTGACGTCGACGGCAAACGCGAACGTCTGGAAGAAGTAAACCGCGAGCTGGAAGATCCCGGCGTCTGGAACGATCCGGAGCGTGCACAGGCGCTCGGCAAGGAGCGCGCGCAGCTCGAGGGCGTGGTCAAGAACTATGATGAGCTGTCCGGCGGCTTGATCGACGCGAATGAGCTGTTGGAGTTGGCCGAGGCCGAGGCCGACACGGATACCGTGACGTCGGTGGAAAGCGATCTGGAGCGCTATGAGGCGCGCGTCGGCGATCTGGAGTTCCGCCGCATGTTCGCCGGCGAAATGGATGCGTCCGACGCGTTCCTGGACATTCAGGCCGGCTCGGGTGGCACCGAAGCCCAGGACTGGGCGGAAATGCTGTTGCGCATGTATCTGCGCTGGGGCGAGCGCCGAGGATTCAAGACCGAGTTGATCGAAGCGTCACCGGGTGAAGTCGCGGGCATCAAGAGCGCCACGGTGCGTTTCGAGGGCGAATACGCCTACGGTTGGCTGCGCACGGAAACCGGCGTGCACCGTCTGGTGCGAAAGTCACCGTTCGATTCCGGCAACCGCCGCCATACGTCGTTCGCGGCGGTGTTCGTGGCGCCGGAGGTCGACGACGACATCGACATCGAGATCAATCCTGCGGATTTGCGCGTCGACGTCTACCGCGCCAGCGGCGCCGGCGGCCAGCACGTCAACCGTACGGAGTCCGCCGTGCGTCTTACCCACCTGCCGACCGGCCTTGTGACGCAGTGCCAGAATGATCGCTCGCAGCACAAGAACCGCGCCACGGCAATGAAGCAGCTCAAGGCCAAGCTCTATGAGCTGGAATTACAGAAGCGCTCGGCCGAACAGCAGGCGCAAGAGGATGCCAAGGCGGATATCGGATGGGGCAGCCAGATCCGCTCCTACGTGCTGGACCAGTCGCGCATCAAGGACTTGCGTACCAGCGTGGAGACCGGGAACACCCAGGCGGTGCTCGACGGTGGCCTCGATCTGTTCATAGAAGCCGCGCTCAAGAGCGGTCTTTGATAGTTTCCGGAAGCAATAAATCACATGAGTAATCAAGAGCAAATCGATGAAAACAAGCTGATTTCTCAGCGGCGCGAGAAATTGGACAAGCTGCGCGAGGTAGGCGAGGCGTTTCCCAACGATTTCCGCCGCGACTCGATGGCCGGTGAGCTGCATGCGGAGTACGACGAACTCGATGCGGACGAGCTGGGGGCGCGCGGGCTGCGCGTGAGCGTGGCGGGGCGAATGATGCTCAAGCGCGTCATGGGCAAAGCGAGCTTCGCGCAGTTGCTGGACATGTCCGGGCGCATCCAGCTCTATCTGCAGCGTGACCTGCTGGGCGATGCCTACCAGGCGTTCAAGGGCTGGGATATCGGCGATATCGTCGGTGCCGAGGGCCAGTTGGTCAAAACCAAGACCGGCGAATTGAGCGTGCGCGTCGACAACGTGCGCCTGCTGACCAAGGCGGTGCGGCCGTTGCCGGAGAAGTTCCATGGCCTGATCGACCAGGAGGTGCGCTATCGTCAACGCTACCTCGACCTGATCATGAACGAACCGTCGCGGACAACGTTCCGCCTGCGTTCGCAGATCGTGCAGTTCATCCGCAACTTCATGAGCGGTCGAGATTTTCTGGAAGTCGAAACGCCGATGATGCAGGCGATTCCGGGCGGTGCCACGGCGCGGCCGTTCGTGACTCACCACAATGCGCTGGACATGCCGCTGTTCCTACGTGTGGCGCCCGAGCTGTATCTCAAGCGTTTGGTGGTGGGCGGTTTCGAGCGGGTGTTCGAAATCAATCGCAACTTCCGCAACGAGGGCGTGTCGACGCGGCACAACCCCGAGTTCACCATGCTCGAGTTCTATCAGGCCTATGCGACCTATGAGGATCTCATCGACCTGACCGAGGAGATGCTGCGCCAGATGGCGGCCCAGCTGCTTGGCACGACGCAGCTGACCTACCAGGGCGAGGAATATGACTTCGGCAAGCCGTTTGCGCGCTTCACCATGCGCGAATCGGTGCTGCACTACAATCCGGACATCACGCCCGGGCAGCTGGATGACCCCACGCGGCTGCGTGAACTGGCCACCGGCATGGGTATCGATCTCAAACCGGGGTATGGGCCGGGCAAGGTGCTGACCGAAGTCTTCGAAAAGACGGTCGAGCATCGTTTGATGGATCCGACCTTTATTACAGAATATCCCACTGAGGTCTCGCCGCTGGCCCGGCGCAACACGCAAAATCCCGAGGTGACGGATCGCTTCGAATTCTTCGTCGGTGGACGCGAGCTGGCCAACGGTTTTTCGGAACTCAACGACTACGAGGATCAGGCCGAGCGCTTCCGCCGGCAGGTCGAAGAGAAGGAGGCCGGCGACGAGGAGGCAATGCACTTCGATGCCGATTATATCCGAGCGCTGGAGCACGGCATGCCGCCTACCGCAGGCGAGGGCATCGGCATCGATCGTCTGGTGATGCTGTTTACCGATGCACCTTCCATTCGCGACGTGTTGCTGTTCCCGCACATGCGGCCGGAGTGAAGTGACCGTCGCAAACGGTCTGGTTTGCTGCGCATTCGGCAATCGAGGCGCGGGTTGGGCTAAGCGAAGAGCGCCCTAACGCGGCCACCCGCGTTGGGGTGCCGCAAACGTCAGTCGGTGTCTGCGGTCAGCGGGTAGGGCGGCGGACTGACGCTCACGCGTGGGCCTTTGGCGGTGCCCAGGCGCAGATCCGCGGCGTCCTCGACGCTCTGTATCTGCAGCACCGCCAATCCCTCAACGCCGCCGTCTGGATGCCGGAAGCCCTCGACCAGGCGTCCGACCATGCCGGATTCGCCTTTGGCGGCGTCGACGATCTCCTGGCCGGGTACGACTTCGTTGAGATCTACGTGGATGCGGTACATACGCCGTTTGAGGTTGCCGAGGTACTGCGTGCGGGCAACGATCTCCTGCCCCGGATAGCAGCCCTTCTGGAAACTGACGCCGCCGATCAGTTCCATATTGGCCATCTGCGGCACGAAGGCTTCGCTGGTTTGCGGTTGGATCGTCGGAATGCCGGAGAGCACATCGAGTAGTCCCCAGCATGCCGCACCGACGGGGGCGCCGTGGACGTTCAGCCTGTCCCAAAGACGCTGAACGGCCTCGAGTTGCCCGTAGATCTCGAAACGCGGGTGGATGCCGGGTACGCGCAGCACGCTCAACTCGTCGTGGCTGAGTGTTTCGTCCGGAGTTTCCGGTATGTCGGCTCCGCCAAGCGCAGTGCTCAGCTCGGTGGCCGCGTTCGGCCCCGACCAGCCTATGCGGGTGAGGGCGTCATCGGCGTTCTCCAGGGTGACCCGAGAGCGCATGACGAACATGCGCAGGCGTTTGAGTGTGGGTTCAATCAGTGCCTGGGGCAGGCGCAGGTAATAGGTGTCGCCAGGCTTGAACAGGCGAAAATTGGCCAGCATGCGTCCCTTGGGCGTGCAGTAGCTATTCAACTGACTGTGTCCGGCGTCGACCTGGGCGACGTCGTTGCTGAACTGTCCCTGCAGGAAATCGGTGGCGTCCTCGCCGTAGGCCGAGATGAGGCCGAAGTGAGAGAGGTCGCACAACACGTCGCCGGTGGTGGTGACGCGGAGCTCTCGTTCGGCATTGCCGAAGCTCGCCACCGCGAGATCCTCGAACTCCGCGCCCGCGTGTTCGAGAAAATTCTTCCAGTCGGGTTTCATCGCATTTTCTCCGAATTTGGGCTTGCAGCGGGGGCGGGAAGTGTGGTCCCAACGCGTACTGCGCAATCATGGATCATGAGCTGCCCCTATGTTAGAGCAGGGCCGCTGGGCTGTCAGCGCAAGCCTTCCAGATTTTTCCGGATTCAGTGCTATACTCGAAACCACAAAAAGGACGCCTCGAAAAAATATGGTGATCGAGTGGAGGGCAGGATGCCCCGCAATGCGACCCCGTATGTGGTTAGTACTATAATGGCCGAGGGGGCGAGGACGTGATGCTGTAGTACTCCGCCCGCGCATTCATGTTTCGAAGCGCCCATCATCTGTAAGTTCAAACGAGCACTATGCTCAACGGCCAAGGACGAGCCGATGCCTGCAACGCAGCGACCAGTCTATCTGGATCTGTTCAAGATCAAGTTGCCCCTGCCCGGCGTGATTTCATTCGCGCACCGGGTATCCGGAGCTCTCATGTTCCTGGGGATCCCCTTTGTCCTCTATCTGCTGGATTTATCCCTGAGCAGTCCCGCCGGCTTCGCGCAGGCGCGTGACATCGCCACCAGCTGGTGGCTTGTGCCCGCGGTGGTTTTGATCACCTGGAGCCTATGCCATCATCTGCTCGCCGGCGTGCGCTACCTGCTCATGGATCTGGAGATCGGCATCGCCAAGAAACCGAGTTTCCAGAGTGCCGCGTGGGTCGGTGTCTCGGCGCTGGTCCTGGCGATCATCCTGCTGTTGGAGATCTATCTATGAGTTCCGGTCTGAGCGGTTTGCGCGCCTGGATCGTGCAGCGAATCAGCGCCGTCTACCTCGGCCTGTTCTTCGTCTTTGCGGTTGGAGCGATGGCCTTCCATCCGCACATGAGCTACGAACACTGGCGTGCCTGGATAGGGCACCCGGCGGTGCTTCTGGCGACGGCCGTCTTCGTAGTCATGCTGTTGCTGCACGCCTGGATCGGGGTGCGCGACATCCTCATCGACTACGTCCATCCCCTGTGGCTGCGCGTTACCGCGTACAGCCTGGTCATCATCTTCCTGCTCGGCTGTGGCGCATGGGCGGGGCGGATACTGCTGCAAGCGAGTGGTCTATGAATCTGGAGAGAAGACGCTTTGACGCGCTAATTATCGGCGCTGGCGGGGCCGGTCTGCGTGCCGCCCTGCAACTGGCCCGGGCGGACGCCAAGGTGGCCGTGGTTTCCAAGGTGTTCCCGACCCGCTCCCACACCGTGGCCGCCCAGGGCGGCGTGAACGCGGCGCTGGCCAACGTGGTCGAGGACAACTGGCATTGGCATATGTTCGATACCGTCAAGGGCAGCGACTACCTGGGTGACCAGGACGCGATCGAATACATGTGCCGCGCCGCGCCACAGGTGGTCTACGAGTTGGACCATTTCGGCGTACCGTTTTCGCGCCTCGAGGATGGCAATATCTACCAGCGCGCCTTCGGCGGACAGAGTCGCAACTTCGGCGGCGAGCAGGCGATGCGTACCTGCGCGGCGGCGGACCGTACCGGCCACGCCATCCTGCACAGCCTTTACCAGCAGAACATCCGCGCCAAGACGCATTTCTTCGACGAGTATTTTGCGGTCGATCTGATCAAGGACGCCGACGGTCATGTGCTCGGCGCGCTGGCCTTCTCCATCGAGACCGGTGAGCCGATCCTGATCGAGGCCAAGGCCACGCTGCTGGCCACCGGCGGCGCGGGGCAGATGTACCGTACCAATACCAACGCCCTGATCAATACGGGCGACGGGCTGGCGATGGCACTGCGCGCAGGCATACCGCTGCAGGACATGGAATTCATTCAGTTCCATCCGACCGGCATCGCCGGGCGCGGCATGTTGATCACCGAAGGCTCGCGAGGCGAGGGCGGCTATCTGCTCAACAGCGATGGCGAGCGCTTCATGGAGCGCTACGCGCCGCACGCAAAGGATCTGGCCTCGCGCGATGTGGTCAGCCGTGCGATCTACACCGAGGTCAAGGAAGGCCGCGGGGTCGGCCCGAACAAGGATCACGTGCTGCTCAAGCTCGACCACCTCGGCGCCGACGTCATCAAGAGCCGTCTGCCGGGTATCCGAGATTCCAGCATGACCTTCGTGCACGTGGATCCCATCGAGCAGCCGATTCCGATCTACCCGACCTGCCACTACATGATGGGCGGCATTCCGACCAACCGTCATGGCGAGGTGGTCGCGCCGCTGCGCGAGAGCGCCGAAGAGCCGGTGCCGGGCCTGTATGCCGCGGGCGAATGCGCCTGCGTGTCGGTGCACGGCGCCAACCGCCTGGGCGGCAACTCGCTGCTCGACATCCTGGTGTTCGGCCGTGCGGCCGCCAACCAGATGATCGAGTTCCTGGCGGAGAACCCGCACAACCGGCCGATGGACGACAGCGCGGTCGACGCCGCGATGGCCCGTCTGCATCGCTGGGAGAAGAAGGGCGACGGCGAGCGGCCAGAGCAGCTGCGCGCCGAACTCAAGAAGGCGATGGAAGACCACGCCGGCGTGTTCCGCGAGGAAGGACTTCTCGCCGAAGGCGTCAAGAAGGTGCGCGAGATCGCCGAACGCTTCAAGGATGCCACGCTCAGCGACCACAGCCGCGTGTTCAACACGGCGCGGGTCGAAGCCATGGAAACCGAGAATCTCATCGATTGCGCGATGGCCGCGTCGATGTCGGCTCATGCGCGGCAGGAAAGCCGCGGCGCACACTCGCGCGTCGACTTCGAAAAGCGCGACGACGAGAAGTGGATGAAGCACACGCTGTATTTCCTGGAATCGGATTCGCTGGACTACAAGCCGGTGCGCACCCGCCCGCTGACGGTCGAGTCCTTCCCGCCCAAGGAGAGGGTCTACTGATGCGCTTTTCTATCTACCGCTACGATCCGGAGAGCGGCGACAAGCCCTACATGCAGGATTACGAGCTGCCCGAGGAGGACGTCGAGCCCGGCATGATGCTGCTCGGCGCGCTGCTCAAGCTCAAGGAGCAGGATCCGACCCTGAGCTTCCGCCGCTCCTGCCAGGAGGGCGTATGCGGTTCGGACGGCATGAACATCAACGGCAAGAACGGCCTCGCCTGCGTCACGCCGCTGACTACGCTCAAGGAGCCGATCGAGCTGCGTCCGTTCCCCGGCATGCCCGTGATCCGCGATCTGGTCGTGGACATGGAGAATTTCTACGGCCAGTACCGCAAGACCGAACCCTATCTGCAGCTCAAGGACCCCGAGCCCGAGGTCGAGATCAAGCAGTCGCCGGAAGAGCGCGAGAAGCTCGACGGTTTGTACGAGTGCATCCTGTGCGGATGCTGCTCGGCGTCGTGCCCCTCGTACTGGTGGAACCCCGACAAATTTCTCGGTCCGGCGGCATTGCTGCAGGCATCGCGATTCGTACTCGACAGCCGCGATCAGGCCACCGATGAACGTCTGGAACAGCTCGACGACGCCTACAAGCTCTATCGCTGCCACAGCATCATGAACTGCGTGCAGGTGTGTCCGAAGGGACTCAACCCGACCAAGGCGATCGGGCAGATCAAGCATGCCATGCTCAAGAAGTCCGTCTAAATACATGGCCGAGTCCGATAGGTTGCGCTGGCGCTGCCGGCGCGGCATGCTTGAACTGGACGAACTGCTGGTCCCGTTCTTTGATCGGCGCTACGCCGAGTTGGAAGATGCGGATCGAGTCGCCTTCGAACGTTTGCTGGAGTATCCTGATCAGGTACTCTTGGAGGTGCTGATGGAACGCATGTCCCCGTCGGACCCGAGCATTGCCCATGTCGTTACAGAGATCCGCAGAGCCGTTATACCTGCAACTTAGGCCGTCGCGTATGCTGGCGAGCTTTCTTGTGCTCGCCCACTCGACGGCCGCGGTTGCGCTGGCATATATCGATCTGCAGGGGCCGGTGCGTGCCCTGCTCGGTCTAATGGTCGCCGCCAGTCTGTATCGCAGCCTGCGCATGCATGTGCTCCTCAACGCTCCGCGCAGCCTGTTGCGGCTGGTGTGGGAAGCCTCTGGCAAATGGCGCGTTTGGGATGCCTTCGGACGCGAGCATGAAGCCACGCTGGCGCCGGACTGTTTCGTCAATTCCAAACTGGTGATCCTCAGCCTGAAACTCGAAGGTCTGGGGCGGCGTGCCGTGCTGCTGCTGCCCGATTCCCTGGATGCCGAGGTGCTGAGGCGCTTGCGGGTACGGTTGCGCGCTGCGCGCCAGGATCGATCGGGTGAATATGACGACTGAACGCCGCTTGAGCTATCAGAGCCTTGCGACCGCGCAGGGCGAGCTGGAACGCCTGCTGAATTCTGATCCCGCGCATGTCTACAGCGAGGACGAACTCGACGCTATCGAGGAACTCGATCCGGAGCTGGCGCTGCGACTCGATCGTGCGCAGACCATGGCGGCGCGCGTCGGGGAACAGCAGGTGGCCGAGGGGCCGATCGACCTCGACGAGGTGCTCGGTGCGATCGAGGAGGCTCGTCGCATTCTCATGCAGGACGGCGGTGACATCGAGTTCGTGGAGCTTGACGAGCGTGTTGTGCGGGTGCGTTTCAAGGGCGCCTGCGTGGGGTGTCCCCGTTCCGCGCTGGATCTGAAGAACGTGGTGGAACGTCTGGTTCGCAGCCGCGCTCCCGGCGTGGCCGAGGTCGCTAATACCTTCTGATCAACGTGGCGTATCTCAGCGTGCAGTGCTGGAATCGCTTACCCGGTTGGCGTGGCGTAGCTCGCTTTTCGCCTTGGCAATGACGCGGTACGCCGAGCGCATCAGCAGCAAGGCCAAGGCAGAGGCGACCACGAGTCCGGCCAGCCAGAACCGGTCAGCCAGACCGCTCCTGCCGCCACGAACACCGACAGGTTCGAGGCGATGTCGTTGCGCGAGCACTCCCATACCGAGTTCATGTTGACGTCCTCGTTACGGTGACGCCACAGCAGGAACAGGCACAGTCCATTCGCGGCCAGGCCGAGCAGGCTGAATAATCCCATCACCTCGAACAGCGGCACCGTGGGTTCGAACAGCCGGACGACGATCTGCGCTGCTACCACGCAGGCCGCGAGTAGGATTAGCAGGCCCTTGAACAGAGCCACGCGGGCTTTGGCGCGGATGCTTCCACCCACGACGTAGAGGCTCAGGCCGTAGGTCAGGGCATCGCCCAAGTTATCCAGGCTGTCCGAAAGCAGGGCGCTCGAGCCGGAATAGACGGCGGCGGCGATGAGCACGAACATCAACGCATTGATGACCAATACCGCGCGCAGCGTGCCGCGCTGGCGCGAACCCGCGGTGTCCAGGGCGTATCCATCATCGCAGCAGCCGCTCATGACCCATCCGCCCTCAGGTGATGACGTCCGGGCGTTCGCGGCCGGTGTGAGCCTGGATGCCGGCTATGGCGTCGGCCGCCTCGATCAGGCTGCGCAGCAGAACCTGGGCGTCGCTGTCGATATGGGTCTCGCGCGTCTCGCGGCGTTCGATGTAGACGCGCAGCGTGGCGCCCTGGGTGCCGGTGCCGGACAGGCGGTAGACGATGCGCGCCTCGTCGCCGAACAGGATACGCAGCCCCTGATGCTCGGTGCGGCTGCCGTCGACGGGGTCGTCGTAGGCGAAATCGTCGGCATGCGTGATGTTCAGACCGCCGTAGGCCTGGCCGGGCAGGGCGCCCAGCTTGCCGCGCAGGGCGCTCATCAGCTCGCCGGCTCTTTGTGCGTCGACGCCTTCGTAGTCGTGACGCGTATACACGTCGCGTCCGTAGTGGCGCCAGTGTTCGTGGACGATGTCGGCGACGGACTGCTGCCGCACGGCGAGCAGGTTGAGCCAGAACAGCACCGCCCACAGACCATCCTTTTCACGTACGTGGTCGGAGCCGGTGCCGAAACTCTCCTCGCCGCACAGGGTGATGCGTCCGGCGTCCAGCAGATTGCCGAAAAATTTCCAGCCGGTGGGGGTTTCGAAACAGGGGATGCCGAGTTCGGAGGCTACGCGGTCGGCGGCCCGGCTGGTGGGCATTGAGCGGGCGATGCCCGTCAAGCCGTCGCGGTAGCCGGGCACCAACGTGGCATTGGCGGCGAGTACCGCAAGGCTGTCGCTTGGCGTGACGAAAAAACCGCGGCCGAGAATCATGTTGCGGTCGCCGTCGCCGTCCGAGGCGGCGCCGAAATCGGGGCCGTCGTGGGCTTGCATCGCCTGGACCAACTCTGGGGCGTAGGTGAGGTTGGGATCGGGATGGCCGCCGCCGAAATCGGCCAGCGGCACGCCGTTGCGCACGCTGCCGGCGGGAGCGCCGAGGAGTTCCTCGAAGATGACCTTCGCATAAGGGCCGGTGACCGCATGCATGGCGTCGAAGCTCAGGCGCAGGCCACCGTGGATCAGTTTGCGGATGCGCTCGAAGTCGAACAGTCGCTGCATCAGCTGCGCGTATTCGGCGACGGGATCGACCACTTCGATTTCCATCTGATTGAGGTAATAGAGCCCCGGGGTGTCTATGTCGATGTGCTGTGGTTCGGCGATGAAATAGCGCTCTATGACCTGGCTGCGGGCGTAGATGCGTTCGGTCAGCGACTCCGATGCCGGTCCTCCGTTGCGGGCGTTGAATTTGATGCCGAAGTCGCCCTGCGGGCCGCCAGGGTTATGGCTGGCGGAGAGTATGATGCCGCCGGCAGCGCCGTGTTCGCGGATCATGGCGGATACCGCGGGCGTTGAGAAAATGCCCCCACGCCCGGTCAGCACGTGGTGGACCTTGTTTGCTGCAGCCATGCGCAAAATGATCTGGATGGCCTCGCGGTTGTGATAGCGGCCATCGCCACCAAGCACCAGCGTCGCACCCTCCAGTTCATCCGTGATGCAGTCGAACAGAGACTGGACGAAATTTTCGAGGTAGTGTGGCTGCTGGAAGACAGTCACCGACTTGCGCAGGCCGGAGGTGCCCGGACGCTGGTCTGCGAAAGGATGGGTGGAGACGGGTTCGCTCATCGACTCTTCCTTGATGCTCGCCTGGATGATATTCGACGTTAGCAAATCCGTCTCGAGTTGTCCCTATGCTATGCTTCGCGCCATGTTCCCAGAGCTTCGCATGCCAAACCATCTGGCCGCCCAGCCGAGCAGTTTCGCGGCGCTGATGGAGTTGTACGAACGCAACTACATTGCGTTGCGTCGGTTGTGTCCGGTTCTTGATGAGCTTGACGGGGTGAGTGTGTCGAGTCCCGATGGCGCCGCTGCGCTACACCTGCGTTTGCTCGAACGCACGCGATACACCACGACCGTGGAGCTGAGTCAGCGCATCGGTGATGCAGGGAAAACGCCGACGCTGCCGGTGCGAGTCTACCGGGATGCACGCCAGGCCGAAGTGCTAGTTTCCGGCGTCCATCCGGAAGGGCTCAACTGCGAGCCGGTGGCCGAAGGCGGTCAGCGTGAACTGGCCCTCAGCTGGCATGCCAATGTCTTTTTGCATGAATGGCTGAGGCATTGCCTCGGGCAGGGACACCGTTTCGGAGAGGCCCCCATTTCTGCCTGAGCGAGCTATTCTTTATACGAAGGGGAATGCTGCCCGACATTCAGCTTGATCGAAGCATGACGGGCAGATTAAAATAGTTTACGAAATCACTCGGAAATACGCCGGGTGTTGTTATTGCGCCAAGCAGGTGATGTTTATGAAACTTTCGACTAAGGGACGTTATGCAGTGACCGCGATGATGGATCTGGCGATCCACGACAAGTCGGGGCCTGTAACTCTGGCAGACATTTCGGTGTGTCAGGGCATTTCACTGTCCTATTTGGAACAGTTGTTCGCCAAGCTGCGCAAATCGGGACTGGTCGAGGGCGTACGCGGTCCGGGCGGCGGCTACCGTTTGGCGCGTCCAGCCGATCAGATAACGGTGGCTTCGATCGTTGCCGCGGTCGATGAGACCGTCGGTCAGAGGCACGCAGAGTGCGAGGATGGCGATGAGCGCTGCATGACCCATCAGTTGTGGGACGAACTCAGCGATCGCCTGTATGCCTTCCTTGACGGGATTACGCTGGATCAGTTCAGCAATCGTCCGGATGTGCGTGAAGTGGCTGACCGGGCGAGATCAAGAACACGCAGATTGCCGAGGAGTTGGCGTTGCCGCCGGTGAAGATTCACTGTTCGGTGCTGGCCGAGGATGCGATCAAGGCGGCGATTGCCGATTACCAGGGCAAGCGCCAGCCCGCCGAGGAGCAGCGCAGCGCCTGAAGCGCAGAAGTCAACGGGGATGTGCTACGCCGGTGTTTCCCCCAGCCGGTAACTAGGCCCGCCAGAGTGCGGGCCTCTTTGTTTCCGGCCTTGGAGTCTCAGCCGGGCGTTGCGCGCCGGTATGAGCTGCAAGGCGCGCGAAGCATCGGCCGCACGGACGGGGTCCTCATTTCTTGGAAGAGTGGTTGTCCAGCGCTTCGGCCAGCAGCCGCAGACGGCGTTCGCGCTGTGGCTTGTCGCCACCGGCATAGCGCGCCTCGGCGTACAGCGCCGCGATGCGCCGGGCATGGTCGGCTTCGCGCGGCTGGCGATGGGCGACGCGTTCGGCGAAGTCGAGTGCGCCTTCGCCGTCGGCGGGCCGCAGCCCGAGGCGAGCGAGTCTGCGCAGATGACGCCGGTAGAGTCGTGTCGGTGCGTCGGTGCGGGGGCGATGCCTGCGCAGCAGGCCGGCGCCAAGCCACAGCAGGGCGAGCAGGCCGGTGCCTGCCGTCATGTAGAGGCCGAGGTGAAACCAGTCGGCCTGCAGCCCCAGGCGATGCAGGAAGGCGCGTTGTTGCTGTGGGCCGAAGGCCACGATCCAACTGTCCCAGAAGTACTGCACGCTGTCCAAGCTCATGCTGAGGCTGCCGATCCAGCGTTGCAGTGCGCCCGATGCGCCGCTTCCAGAGGCGAAAGCCTGCGCGGTGCCGGTGGCGACGCCCTGCTGGACGCGGTCGGCGGCGATGGCGGAGGTCGGGTCGATGCGCACCCAACCGCGTTTGGCCAGCCATACCTCGACCCAGGCGTGGGCGTCGGACTGGCGTACCAGCAGGTAGTGCAGGACCGGATTCCACTCGCCGCCAGCGTAGCCGGTCACGACCCGGGCAGGAATGCCGGCAGCCCGCATCAGCACGGTGAACGCACTGGCGTAGTGTTCGCAAAAGCCGCGGCGGGTGCCGAACAGGAAGGCGTCGGTAACGTCGCCATGCAACGGCGGCGGCTGCAGGGTGTAGTAGAAAGGTTGGTCGTGTATGTAGCGCAGGGCGCGGTCGACGATGGCCTGTGGCGCAGAATCCTCCTGGCGCCACTGCTGCGCGAGAGCGCGTGCGCGCGGCGCACTGCCAGCCGGCAGTTGCAGATCGGCGCGCCGGACCGTGGGAGACAGTGACGGGGCGAGCACGTAGCGGCTGATGGCGCTCATGTCGAACTTGCGCGTGCGCTCGATCGGATGCGCGGTGCTCAGCGTATGGCCGTTGCCCAGGCGGGTTTGCGGGGGCAGGCTGTCCGGCATGTCCAGCGCCGGTATCCAGCGCTGGCCGCTGGCCTGCAGCAGCAGGCTGTAGCGCAGCGGCGCGCCTTCCGGCCGGAGCCGTCCGGGGCCGGTGAGGGTGGGCGACACGCTCCAGCGTCGGCCGTCGAAGTGGTTCATGACGTGTACGCGCCAGTAACGTTGCTCGGGCGGCGGAGGCGAGGCGTTGAAAGTCGCTCTGAAGGCGACGGCCTGGGACTGTACCAGTCGTGCGATGCTGCCGGGCGCAAGGTCGTTTGCAAGCCCGGTGACCGCGGTTCTGTCCTGCGCCGGCCGTCCCCACAAAGGTCCTTCGATGCGCGGGAAAAGGGCGAAGAGCAGCAGCATGAGCGGCGCTGCGGCGAGCAGCCTGAATACTCCGTTTCGACTCAGGACGAACCAGCTTGGCGGCTGCGGACCGGCGTGAAGGCGTGCGAGCAGGGCGGTGAGTGTGGTGAGCAACAGCAGGGCGTAGAGCACCCAAGGGATCGACTGATTGAACAGGAAGTGCGAGAGGCTCAGCAGATAGCCGAGGTAGATCAGCACGATCAGATCGCGCCGTGTGCGTACTTCGTACGCCTTCAGAGCAGAGCCTAGCAGTAGCAGCGAGATACCGGCCTCGCGGCCGTTGAGCGAATGGAACTGCGCGAACACGAGAACGCCGCCGGCAAGCCCGGCAAGCGCGAGCAGCCAGCCCGGCGGCATGGGGCGGTGGCGCCAGAGCGCTAATGCCCGTAGGGCGAGCAGGCCCAGTGCGGAGGCTGGAACCCATGGCGGAAGCGGCGCCAGCAGCGGGACTGCGGCGAACGCGAGCACCGCGAGCAGCAGGCCGAACGTCGGGCGTTGATCGAGCGGAAGCGCGATTGCGGGCGTCCGACGCTTCATGCGATGTCGCCGTGCAGGGCGATCAGGCGCAGGCATTCGCGGCGGTGGGCCGTGCCGCGGTCGGGTTCGAGCGTGCGCCGCGGCAGGCGTAGCCCGTAGCGCAGTCCGAGCTGTTCGGCGTCGAGAATCCAGCGGCACAGGATCGACAGGCGTTCTTCGGGATCGTGGCCCTGCAGTGCATTCCAATCCAGCCAGACATGCGGCGCGGCGCCAGCGTGCATGGATTTGCTGAGCAAGGTGTCGCTGCGCGCGGATGCGCGCCAGGCGATGCGGCGCGGGGGGTCGGTCGGTCGATAGTCCCTGAGCCCTTCGAAATCCTCTTCGTTGGTGCCGGGGCCGGCGCGAACGCCTCCCGTGGCCGGGCTGCTGGGCAACGCCGGTGCCTGACTGGCCGGTTGCGGGTATACGAGCACACGGGTGGAAAACGGTAGCAGCGACCACGTCCTGAACAGGCCGAGGGGATAGCGCGAGGAAATCCGTACCACGGGCAGCGGTCGCAGGCCGCGCCGCATGGCGGGCAGCGCGAGGGTGGCTTGAGCATTGCCCGCAACGGTTACCAGTGAGGGAAGGTGCTGTGCATCCGCCGGCTCGAATTCGATCTCCAGCGCTCGCCGTGTGCTGGCGCCGGATTCGAACTGTAGGTGCAGCGAACCCGGTTGCCGTGCGAACACCTCAGCCGGAGGGTGCAGCGTGACACATAGGCCGAGAAGATTGCGGTGCGTCTGCCACATGGCGTTGGCGCCGATGCCTGCGAGCAGGAACGTGAAGGCGAACACCATGCTGTTGTTGTAGTTCATCGCCACCAGCAGCAGGATCAGCAGCAGCGCGGCGAAGGCGATCCCGGCGCCGGTCGGCAGGATGAACAGGCGGCGCCGGTCGAAACAGGTCTGCTCGCCGCGGATGGCGAGGCGGGGGCCGGCCCAGCGGAGCAGCCAGTTCATGGCCGGCGAGGTTGCAGGTCAGGGCAGGGGAACACGGTCGAGCAGCTGTTTCAGCGCTTCTTCCGGCACGGGCGCGTCGGTGTCCAGGCTGAGCAGGCGGTGGCCGGCGACGGCGGGGAATACCGCCTGCACGTCTTCGGGTACGAGATAGTCTCGCCCGCGCAGCAGGGCCAGGCCGCGGGCTGCGCGCAGCAGACCGAGACCGGCTCGGGGAGACAACCCGAGGCGCAGTTGCGGCGCGTTGCGCGTTGCCGCCAGCAGTGCCTGTACGTAGTCGAGCAGCGGTCCGGCGGCGTGTACCTTGTCGGCGGCCGTTTGCAGCTGACGAAGTCCTTCGGCACTCAGGGCGGGCTTCAGCGTGGCGAGCAGGGCGCGGCGATCGCTGCCGGCGAGCAGGGCGCGCTCGGCAGCGGCGTCCGGATAGCCAAGGCTGATGCGCATCAGGAAGCGGTCGAGCTGGGATTCCGGCAGCGGATAGGTGCCGAGTTGCTGGGCCGGATTCTGTGTGGCTATGACAAAAAAGGGTTCGGGTAGGTGATGAGTGTGCCCATCGATGCTGATCTGCTGCTCTTCCATGGCTTCCAGCAGAGCACTCTGTGCCTTCGGCGTCGCACGGTTGATCTCGTCGGCAAGTAGAACCTGCGTGAACACCGGGCCGGGGTGGAGGTGGAAATCGCCTGCCTCGCGGTCGTAGATCGATACCCCGATGACGTCGGCCGGAAGCAGGTCGCTGGTGAACTGTACGCGCTGGAACTCGAGGCCCAAGGTGCGCGCCAGGGCATGCGCGAGCGTGGTCTTGCCGACGCCTGGCAGATCCTCGATCAGCAGATGTCCGCCCGCCAGCAGGCAGGCGAGAGCCAGCTGTATCTGGGGTGTCTTGCCGAGGATGATCTCGCCGAGCCGCTCGGCGGCTTCGTGCAGGGTGTCAAGAGGCTGGCGAAGTGTGGCCATGCAGGCGGTACGGCGTTGTTTGCATGGCTACAGGATATGAAATTTACGCCGGACGTACGAGTGCGCCGCGTACGATGGCGTGCGTACGGTCGCTTTGTTGCGACGAATGGTGTTGAGGCCGATCCCCGCTCGTCGAGGGTGTGGGGGGAGCGTTTGCGGATGGTGGGGGTCAGATGGGGCGTATCAGGTACAGCACGCCGGCGATCACGACGGCGATGATCAGCAGCGAGAGGCCGAAATGCTTGCTGATGAAGTCGACGATTTCGGCCTCGGTGCGGTCCAGTTCCGCACGCCAGTTGAAGTAGCGGCGGACGATGAGGATCAGCGCGACGATGCCGACCACCACCAGCGCTGCGGCCGGAGCATAGTCGTGCATCCAGGAAAGGATGTCCTGGATGTGGTTGCCGAAGAAGTAGCCGATGATGACGAATTCGCTGATGCCGATGACCACCGCTGGCGTATTGAAACGCAGGAAGGTCAGGTAGTTGAGCCGGAAAATCCCGGCCATGGCCGGCGTGACCCAGGATAGCGGCCCGCTGAGTCGTGCAGTGAACACCGCCAGCGCGCCGCGCTTGCGGAAGAACTCGACGCCCTTGTCGTAGTTCTCGGCGTGCACTAGGCGCCCGATCAGCGGCCAGTGGGAGAGGCGCTCGAACAGCCCGGCCCCGTAGTAGTAGCCCATCCAGTAGCTGGCGTTGTCGCCGAGGATGCCGCCGATGTAGAGCACCGCCATGACACCCCACAGGTCGAGTATGCCCATACCGGCCAGTAGCGAGCCGGATAGGAAGAAAATTTCGCCGAGTACCACCAGCGAGAACGGGATGACGGTCTCCAGAAAGGCGCCGAGAAACAGGACTACGTAGGCCCATTGGCGGTGTTGAGCCAGAAAGGTCAGGAGTTGATCGAGCGAGCTGAAATCAGCGAATGACATCGTATTTTCGATGTGCCTTGAGTTTCAGCGGCATGAGCGCTTCCACCAGCCAGCGCAGACTCTGGCGCAGGTAACCGCAGCTCTCGAAGCGGCGCGTCGAGGTGGCGACCTGGTCGGTTGAGACGAAGAAGAAACGCCCATAGCGCCGGCATTCGCGGATAAAGATCAGGTCCTCGGCGAAGTTGAGATCCTCGCGGAAGCCGATGCCGCGGGCGACCGGGGTGCGGGCCAGCTGAATGGCATAGGAACTCTTGGTAAACCGATGGATCAGGTCATAGCTGCGGAACCAGACACGCGCGTACAGTCGGTCGCTGGGCTGGGGCCGTACCGAGGTGGTGCCGACGCTCAGACCTTGGTCGCTGTGGCGGTTCAGCCAAGTGTTGAGGTGGTGCAGGAAGTTGGGGCCGAGCCGAGTGTCGGCATCGCAGAACACGATCCATTCAGATTCGCGCGAAACCGCGGCCAGGCCCGCGTTCTTGGCGCGGGACACGCCTTTCTCGCTCTTCAGCACGCGGATACGTCCTTCGCTGGAGGCCTCCGCGGCAATGCGTTCGGCGATCTCGAGCGTGGCGTCGCTGGAGCCGTTTTCGACGACGACGATCTCCATGCGTTCGGCCGGGTAGCGCTGCGCCAGCAGGCAGCGCAGGGTGGCGGCCAGTTCGTCCTGCTCGTTGTGGGCGGGGACGATGATCGAAACGAAGTGTTTGCGCAGCAGTCCGGCCATAGCGTCGACGATGTGCTGGGTCGACTCCTCGGTGCGCCAGGGTGGTTCGAACAGGCGGGTCTCCCGGCAGGCTTCCAGCGCCTCTGGAAGATCGTTGGTCTGATCCTGGTCGCGGGTGACGTAGTGCTCAAGGCTGCTCAGGTAGTAGGCCAGATACTCCTGTTCGGTCTGGTTCGGGGTGGGAATCAGCAGAGCGCGCTTATCGTGTTCTGCGAGGTCCATAACGGTGGTGTAGCCGGCGCGCGAGATTACGCAGCGAGCGCGGCTGAACAGCTCCTGGCGCAGCTTGCCGCTGGCCACGGCGTGTATGTCGAGATCGTCGCTGCGGTAGGCGTCGTAGAGATGACTGTCGCCCTGGGCGTTGCCCAGCACGAAAACCTTTTTGCCCGGGAGATTTCGTGCCTGTTCGAGCAGCGTCTGGACGAAAGAACCCTTGTGTTCGAGCAGGTAGCCGCTGATCACGAACAGATAGTCGATGTCCTGTTCCATACGCAGATGCGGATAGGAGGACAGGATCCCGACATACTGATGTTTGCAGCGGTGCAGGGTCGGGGTGTGGGCGAGGTTGCCGGCCAGATTGGCGCTGGGGCCGGGGTAGTCGGGAATGAACAGGCGATCGAAACGGCACAGCGCGGCGACGTTGACATGTTCCGTCAGCCAGGAGGTCTCGCGCAGCCCCTTGGGAGGCATGAAGGCGATCTGATGCGAGAGTATGAAAGAAGGTGTCCCGCGGCTGTGAAAACCGTAGCGGCCGTCGCTGAAGATGAAATCGTATTCGCCCGCCATGGCTTGCACAGCGAGGTGTTCTCCGTGGATCACACGCCAGGTGCGGAACAGGTCGATAACAAGGTAGTAATAGAGCCGCCAGCCGGTGCCGCGTTCGAGCGGCGGATAGTCGGGCATCTCGCTTAGTTCGACGCTGGATTCGCCTTCCAGCTCCATGCGCAGGAACGAGAGCGCATTGCCCGCGGATACGATGGTGACCTCGTAGCCTCGCCGCAGATATTCGCGGACGACCACGAGACTGCGAGTGGCGTGGCCGAGTCCGAGCGAACTGATCGCGAACAGCGCGCGGGGTTTGTACGGCGACACGGGGCGGGAACCGTTCAGGCCGCGTACCGGACAGGCGCGGTATCCGGAGCTGTTGGGACGAGGTATGCGTACGGTACTTTAGAAGCGCGTGAAAGGAAAAACATGATCTGCATGGGTTCCGCAGCACAAGGTTTGTCGGGGCACGGCGGGACCGATTCCCCCGGGCCGCTCCTGGTGACGACCGGCGGCTTGGCCCTGGCCGTCGCATGCTAATCGCTTGTTCTTAACATCGAGGCGGGATGGCCCGATTTCAATGTGCGAAGCATATCAGGATGTATGGGGCGATGGCGACGATCGGGGGCATGAAACGATGTCCGCGCGGTAAGAATGGCGGCCGGAAGCGGAAATGCCGGGCTAAGGATACGGCGTCCGAGTGAGTGCCGTGTCGGCGTATTGTCGTCGTGCCAACGCCAACAACCTGGTGGCGGTGCTGGAGATAGGGATGTGGCGGTTGGAATGGATGGTTCCGACGCGACGTTTCCTGCCAGATTGGCATTGGAATACTGTGTAGCCCATTGCGGATCGGTAATCAGGGAGTTCATGAATCTGAGATCGAAATCCTTGTTGATGAAGCCCAGTGGCCGTAGAGCCGGTGTGAAGTCCTTCGGAGCCGATGACCACGACCTGTCGTAGGCTTCGACAGCCCGGTCGATCGCCTGGCTGAGCCGGTAGCAGCGCGAGGCCGAAAGCAGCGGGTGCTGCACGGTGCCGATGCATACAGGGATGGTGCGCGCCGGCTGCTGCTCGGGAGCCGGCTACAGCAGCGCCATCGGCATGGTGGACTCGCGATCGACATGGCACTTTGGCATGAAGGCGCACATTGGCGTGGATGCCGACTCGGGGCGGGTGCACACGGTGGTAGCCACCTCGGCCGAGGTCAGTGACGTGACGCAGGCCGACCGGCTGCTGCACGGCGAGGAATCGGATGCGTTGGGTCGGGCGCGCGAGCGCCTGGAGCAGGCCAAGGTCGAGCATCCGTTCCAGGTGATCAAGCAGCGCTTCGGGCATCGCAAGATCCGTTACCGGGGACTGGCCAAGAACACCGCGCAGCTCTATACGCTGTTCGGCCTGGCCAATCTCGTACTAGCCCGAAGGCGGTTGCTGGAGACGTGTGCCTGAGGATCGGGAAATGGGTGCCCCGAGACCGAAAATGCCCCGTTGCAGCTGTCATAAAAATGCTGAGTTTGCCGGCCGGCTCGGTCTGAAGGGCTTCCGGGATGTTCCACGCGGCGCACAAGACACATCAGCAATAGATTAGCGCCTCCTTAGGGGGCGTCGTCTTCGCCCGCTAGCCGAGGGCGAAGACGCTCCGCGAAGTTGGTGCCCCGGGAGGGATTCGAACCCCCGACCTGCCCCTTAGGAGGGGGCCGCGCTATCCAACTGTGCCACCGGGGCGAGCGGGGCAGAGTTTAGCAGAAAGCGGGCGCCGGGTCCCTGAGCGGCAAGGCGGACCTATGCTAGTATCCGGCGGTCGACAAATGCATGGAATCGCAGCCGGTGAAGATGATGAGAAAAAGCGGGATTTTGCTGATGGGGATGGTGTTCGCAGGGCCGGCAATGGCTGCCAATACGGGCGCGCCGGCGGCCAATACGACAGTCACTCAAGCTCAGGCCGTGGTCACCCCCAGCGGCAGTGTCCGCTACGTGACGGACCAGTTCAAGGTCACCCTGCGCCAGGGGGCGGGACTGCGCTACCAGATCGTGCGCATGCTGAGTACCGGCGACCGACTGCAGGTTGTTCAGCAGGATGCTCAGACCGGGTATACCGAGGTGCGTACAGCGGACGGTACCCAGGGTTGGGTGTTGACACGGTATCTGATGAATCATCCCACCGCTCGCGCGCAGTTGGATCAGGCGCGCCAGTCGCTGGATCAGGCCGATACCAAGCTGAAGTCGGTGGCCGATGCGCTTTCGCAGACCCAGGATGCGCTGAAGGCCAAGACCCAGGCCGAAGCCGATCTCCAGGGGCGCTACGATGCGCTGCAGAAGCAGTACAACAACCTGCGTGAGACCGCCAAGAATGCAGTCGCCGTGGCGGACGAGAATCGGACGCTCAAGCAGCGCACCACGACTTTGAGCAAGCGGCTGTCGGCGGTAACCAGCGAAAACGAGACACTGAAGAATACCGGCTTGCTGCGTTGGTTCATGGCCGGCGGCGGGGTGTTGCTAGTGGGTCTGGTTCTCGGCTTGTTGATGCCGCATCTGGCACGGCGCCGGCGCGACAACTGGTTCAGTTGAGCCGCGAGTCTGTTTTCCTGAGCTTATCGGCAGAGGCTGTTCCGCCTCTGCCGTTCAATCCTTAGCCCTGACTTAGCCGCCCCGCCGCCCGGCGGGGCGGCTTCTCTCCCGAATCAGTCCTTCTGTCCGGCCAGCAGCATCCAGGTCGGGACAACCGTGTCGGGATTCAGCGAAATGCTCTCGATCTGCTGATCCATCAACCACTGCGCCAGGTCGGGGTGATCGGACGGCCCCTGGCCGCAGATGCCGACGTATTTGCCGGCCTTGCGGCAGGCCTCGATGGCCATGCCCAGCAGCTGCCGTACGGCGGCGTTGCGCTCGTCGAACAGGTGTGCGATGAGGCCGGAGTCGCGGTCCAGACCCAGGGTCAGCTGCGTCATGTCGTTGGAGCCGATGGAGAAGCCGTCGAAATACTCCAGGAATTCGTCAGCCAACAAGGCATTGCTGGGCAGCTCGCACATCATGATCAGCTTGAGCCCATGCTTGCCGCGTTCGAGTCCGTTTTCGGCGAGCAGTTCGCTGACCTTGCGAGCCTCGTCGACGGTGCGCACGAACGGAATCATGATCTGCACGTTCTCCAGACCCATGGTTTCGCGCACGTAGCGCACAGCACGGCATTCGAGTTCGAAGCACGGCCGGAAGTCGTCGGATACGTAGCGCGAGGCGCCGCGGAATCCGAGCATGGGGTTTTCCTCGTCGGGCTCGTAGCGACTGCCGCCGAGCAGGTTGGCGTACTCGTTCGACTTGAAGTCGGACAGGCGCACGATGACTGGCTCCGGTGCGAAGGCCGCGCCAATGGTGGCGATGCCTTCGGCCAGGCGCTTGACGTAGTACTCGACCGGGTCGCCGTAGGCGCCGGTGCGGCTGCGGATTTCTTCCTGCAGATCGGCCGGCTGGGCGTCGAACTCGAGCAGGGCGCGAGGGTGGATGCCGATCATGCGGTTGATGATGAACTCGAGACGCGCGAGGCCGACGCCGCGGTTGGGAACGCCGGCGAAGGCGAAGGCGCGGTCCGGGTTGCCCACGTTCATCATCACTTTGACCGGGATTTCCGGCATGGCTTCCAGGGTGAACTCCTCGACGGCGAAGTCCAGCTTGCCGGCGTAGACGTAGCCGGTGTCGCCTTCGGCGCAGGAGACGGTCGCCTCGACGCCGTCGGCCAGATCCTGGGTGGCGGTGCCGCTGCCGACCACGGCGGGAATGCCGAGTTCGCGGGCGATGATGGCGGCGTGGCAGGTACGTCCTCCGCGGTCGGTGACGACCGCGGCGACACGCTTCATGACCGGTTCCCAGTCGGGGTCGGTCATGCCGGTGACGAGGATGTCGCCGTCGCGTACCTGATCCATTTCGCTCAGATCGTGGATGACGCGCACGGTGCCTGCGCCGATGCGGTCTCCGACGGCGCGGCCTTCGGCCAGGATCTTGCGTTCGCGCTTGTCCTCGATGCTGTAGCGCACGATCGACTGCGCGCCGTGCGCATGGATGGTCTCGGGCCGAGCCTGAAGGATGTAGAGCTTGCCGTCGTGGCCGTCCTTGCCCCATTCGATGTCCATGGGGCGTCCGTAGTGTTCCTCAATGGTCAGCGCCTGGCGGGCCAGGGCCTCGACGTCGTCATCGTCGATCGAGAACACGTGGCGCACGGCGGGGTCGGTGTCGACGGTCTCGACCGTGGCATGATGGTCGTCGCCGGCGTAGATGATCTTCGAGGCTTTGCTGCCCAGCGTGCGGCGCAACACCGCGGGACGCCCGCTGCGCAGGGTCGGTTTGTGGACGTAGAATTCGTCGGGATTGACCGAGCCTTGAACGACCGCTTCACCTAGGCCGTAGGAAGCGGTGACGAAGACGACGTCGCGGAAGCCGGATTCGGTGTCGATGCTGAACATGACGCCGCTGGAGCCGATGTCGGAGCGCACCATGCGCTGGATGCCGGCGCTGAGCGCCACTTCGTTATGATCGAAGCCCTTATGCACCCGATAGGAAATGGCACGATCGTTGAACAGACTGGCGAACACTTCCTTGATGGCGGCCATGATGCCGTCAATGCCGCTGACGTTGAGCAGGGTTTCCTGCTGGCCGGCGAAGGATGCGTCGGGCAGGTCCTCGGCGGTGGCCGAGGAGCGCACGGCGAAGGAGGGTTCCGGACCGCTTTCAGTTTCGAGCCGGGCGAACATGTCGCGCACTGCGGTTTCGAAGGCAGCGGGGAAGGGCTGTGCCATGACCAACTCGCGGATCTGGCGACCGGTGGCGGCCAGCGCGTTGACGTCGTCCACGTCGAGCGCGGCGAGCAGTTCGCGAATACGCGCGTTCAGGCCTTCGTGAGCGAGGAATTCGCGGTAGGCATCGGCGGTAGTTGCGAAGCCGTTGGGGACGCTTACGCCGAGTTCGCTCAAGTGGCTGATCATTTCGCCGAGCGAAGCGTTTTTGCCGCCTACCTGGCCGACGTCATTCATCCCCACTTGGTTGAACCAGAGGACGTACTGAGTTCCCATTATCATCTCCTAGTTAGTAAATCAGGCCCAAGCACCATTCATTGAAGTCTAGAGGCAGTTATCCCATGCAACAGACGCGCGGTGTCTTCTTTCTTTCGGATCGAACCGGTATTACCGCCGAAACCCTCGGTAACATGCTGCTGACCCAGTTCGAAGGGGTGCAGTTCGAGCGCTTTACGCTGCCCTTCATCAATTCGCGCGAAAAGGCTGCCGAAGCCGTGGCGCGCATCAACGCGTATGCGCGTAGCAACGGCCATGCAAAACCATTGGTTTTCAGCACCGCGGTGGACGACGACGTGCGCGTGCTGCTGCAGGCGGTCGACGCAGTGTTCATCGATTTCTTCGATGCCTTTATCGCGCGTCTTGAAGATACGCTGGGCACCCGGGCATCCCACTCCATGGGTCTCGCTCACGGTATCAATCCTGGTACGTACTATCGCCGCATCGAGGCGGTCAACTATGCGTTGGCACATGACGATGGTGTGTCAACACGCAATTATGCCAATGCGGGCGTTATTTTGCTGGCCCCATCGCGTTGCGGTAAGACGCCGACCTGTCTTTACCTCGGTCTGCAGCACGGTATCTGCGCAGCAAACATGCCCTTGACGGAGGAGAACCTGGAGAAGGAACGCCTGCCGGAGGAGCTGCTGGCCCACAAAAGCAAACTGTATGGTCTGACTATAGACCCTCAACGGCTTTCCGAGATACGCAGCGAGCGCCTGCCGAACAGTCGCTACGCTTCGGTGGAACAGTGCCGCCACGAATTGCATCTGGCTGATCGGATGTTCCGCCGGCTCGGTATCAAGGCGCTGAACACCACACGCATGTCGGTCGAGGAGATTGCCACGGTGATCCTGCAGGAGATGGATCTCAAGTCACTGGCGCATTAGCGGGGGCGCTCAGAAGGGCGGTGCGTATACCGGCGGATGCCCCTCAGCGGATGGTCGCCATGACGTAGTCGGCTGTTATGGCGATTGCGGGCTGTGCGCCGGGCGTATTGCTCAGTGCGCTGTCGACCAGTGCGGCGTGGGCCCGTACGTCGTAGCTGATGCGGGTGCCGCGCGGGAACGAAATGTCGGCAGCGAGCGAGTTGGCGTCTATTCGCACGCTTTCATCGTGCCGAACCCGGGTGTACCTGAGCCGGGCGTGCAATGCTCTGCCGTGCAGGACGAGTTCGGCGACATCGCCGGTCAGGGAGAAATTTGCGGCTTCGCCGCGAACTCGGATCGAAGCATAGTTTCCATGCATCTGCACATCCGCGGCTGGCTGGGTGATTGACACGCCGATGCCCGCAGGGAGGCGGGCCTGGATCTCCACCGTACAGTCGGAGGGGGACGGCTGCGGCGTAACCTGGATATGCAAGGTAGTTCCGTTCAGCCACATCCGGCTGGTGGTGCTGCAGTCGTTGAAGAACCAACTCGAATACCACCAGGAGAACCAGCCCGTGTGACGGGCCCCTATGGATGCCTGGTAGTTTCCCCTGGTGGTGGACAGGGATATGTGGCTGGCCGCGCCGGTGATTCTGACCGCGGTGATGTGCGAGATGTCGAGGCTGTGCTGCGTTGCGGCGAAACCGGCGCTAATGGGTACGGCGACGGCGAATACGGCGAACAGTGAGCGAGCGAATTTCATGTCGGTTCTTCCCGTTTGCGCGGCGACTGCCGCGGATAACCGGAATCCTCGATGCAGGTTGGGATTGGCGCGACCTCGATCGCGATTCGGGACGTTCTCGATTACGATCGCGGTCAAAATGCCTGCCGAGCTGCCTGCCGACTTGCCTGCGTACCGATGATTTTTCTTCCGTTGCCCTTTGTCGTCACCTTGTTTCTGCTCACCCTGCTGCTGCGGACCCTTTCGCGGGACGAGGCCGGAGAGCGGGGGAGCCGACTGTTCCAGCTGTTGATTCTCGCTTACGCGCTGCAATCGGTACTGGTCGGCTTGCGTTGGGGGTACGCGGCACGCGAGGTTCTGCCGTTCATGTCGGTACTGGCGAGCATCATTGCGCCGCTGACCTGGGTGTTCTTCCGGACGCTGACGGAGGAGTCCGCCGCGATACGCGGGCGTGATGTCTGGCCGCACCTCTTGCCCGCGGTCGTGCTCGTACTGATGCTGGCGCTATGGCGCGGCCCTATCGGGCCGTTCATCATTCTGATTTACCTGGGGTATGGGCTGGGTTTGCTGTGGCTGGCGCGGCGAGGGCCCGACGCACTGGTTTCGTCGCGTCTGGACGGCGCCGTGCGTTCGCATCGGGCCATGCAGGTCACCGGATTCGCCCTGATCGGGTCGGCCGTGACCGATGTCCTGATCAGCATGGACATCGCGCGCAATGGCGGTGTCCATGCAGGTCTGATCGTCTCCGTCGCCGATGGACTCGTGCTGCTCGCGCTCGGCATGGGCGTCGCCGTCGCGGGAACCGATCTTGCCGCGGCGGACGAGTCTGCCGCGCCGGACGAGAAATCGGTTTCCGGTGATACGCGTTCGGAGGAGGTGGTCAATATCGCCGTGATGATCGATGCGGCGATGCGCGAGCGTGGACTGTTCCGCGACCCGGAACTCAACCTGGGGAAGCTTTCGCGGCGCTTGGGTTTGCCCGCCCGGCAGGTTTCGAATGCCATCAATCGCCAGTTCGGCATCAGCGTTTCACAGTATGTGAACGGATATCGCGTGCAGGCCGCCTGCGAGTTGCTGGCGGCGGGAGATGAGCCGATCAGCGCAGTGATGTTCGAGGTCGGGTTTCTGACGAAGTCCAATTTCAACCGCGAATTTCTCAGGGTCACGGGCAAGAGTCCGAGCGCGTGGCGCAATAGTCGGAGGCGCTGATCCGGGGCTCAGTCGCGCCGAGGCGGGGTGTCCGGTTTTGTGCGGACCGAGATGGTTCGTGCTTCTCGCTGCGTTGCTTGCCAAGGGCGACGGATATTGCCCGCGCGACGCGTCTAGACCACAAATCGTATGGAGACTCAGAACTGCACGTTATTTGCAGGACGGGATGCTAGCGCAGGCGGCCGACGGCGAGCAGGTGGCGCCGCCAGTAGGGATTTTCCAGCGACGCGCGGCGAACCTTGCCGCCGCTGCTCGGTGCATGCACGAACTGCTTGTTGCCGATGTAGATGGCATCGTGCGTCGGACGTATGCGGCTGAAGCGGAAGAACAGCACGTCGCCGGGGCGTAGCGCGTCGAGCGCTACGCGATGGGCGGCACGGTATTGTTGGGCGACCGTGCGGGGCACATGGTCGAAACCGGCCTGCGCTATGGCGTATTGCACCAGCCCGCTGCAGTCGAAGCCCTGGGGCGGCGTATCGCCGCCGTAGCGGTAAGGGCGGCCGATCTGGGCCAAGGCGTTGTTGGCGATGCGCGCGCCGACGTCGTTGGCGGGCGCAGCCGGTCGTTGGGGGCTGCCGGCGCAAGCCGCCAGCAGCAGGGCGGCAAAGGCCGCGAACGACAGGCTGCGCAGTCGGTGCATGGCGCTTAGCCGCTGAGCAGCTCGCGGATGCGAGGTATCGGCAGCGGCGTGAGGCTGTCCACCGCCAGGGTGGATTCCTCGGGCGCCAAAGAATCGGCGCTTTGCTGCTGGTGCCGAACGACTTCGGTGGTCGCTTCCGAGGCGTCGCCGCTGCGTTGTTCGACGCGGGCCTCCAGCGTCGCATCGTCGGCCTCAACCGAAAGGATCAGGAACGGGCAGCCGAGTTCGCGGGCCAGGGCGGCGAAGCGGTCGCGCTGCGTCCGCTTGAGGAAGGTGGCGTCGACGGCGACGTGGTAGCCGGCGCGCAAGGTTTCGCCCGCCAGCTGCAGCAGGTGCTCGTAGGTGCGTTCGATGACGGCGGGGTCGTAGAGTCCGCTGTCGATCTGCGAATGCGTGCGGGCCTGCGTATCCAATCCATGCAGGCGCTTGCGTTCGATGTCGGAGCGAATACGCACGGCACCGAGATCGTCGACCAGTTGTCCACTGACGGTGGTCTTGCCGGCGCCGGAGAAGCCATGCGTGATCAGCAGCGCCGGGGGAACCGGGCTGGCATAGCTTTCGGCCAAGTCGGCGTAGCGCTGGTAGGCGTCGAGAATCTGCATGCGCTCGTCTTCGGTTAGGCCGGCCTGACCAAGACGGATGCTGGCGACCTTGGCGCGCACCATCGCGCGGTAGGTCTGATAGAAACGCATCAGCTTCAGCGCTGGGTAGCCGTCGAAGACGGCGATTTCATCGCCCATCAGCGTCATGTTGCCAAGATGCATATCGCCATGGCATTCGCGGATGTAGCCATCCGTCCGGCGCTGTTCGAGTAGTGGCAGCAGTCCCTCGAATTGCGTTCGGGTCCAGCCTTCCAGGCGATCGAGTTGGGCTGTCTGTGCCGGGTCGGTGATCAGCGGACGCAACTGGTCAAAATTTTGCTGCATGGGAGCGAACACGGCCTCTGGAGAGCCGTACTCGCTGTCGGCGGGAGCGGTTTCCGCTTCGGCATGGAAGCGGGTGATGATCGGTATCAGGCGGTCGATGATCCGGGTGTCCAGCACGCCGCGTTCGAGCAGGCGATCGAGCTGACGGTCGGGATCGAACTGGTGCATGCGCAGCACGTAGTCGAGCGCATCGCCGTCGCCGCCGATGCGCGGCGCTTGCGGTGTGCCGCTCACAGGCAGGACGTCGATATACAGCTGCGGCGCCAGGCGGCGGTTGAGCCGCAGCTCTTCCTCGCAGAAGCGTTTGCGGCGCTCAAGGGTGGAGAAATCGAGAAAGCCGAGATTGAGCGCCTTCTTAAGTTTGTAGGCGTAGCGGCCGGTCAGGAATACAGCGGAGATATGCGTTTCGATGATGCGCAGATCTTCGACCGGGTGGGGGTAGGCTTCCGGCCGGCTCAGGCCTGACAGCAGCAGGGATTGGTCCGGCACGTGCGACTCCTGATCCTTGTGGTATCGAATGGCGACAAGGATAATGATACGTCTTTGCCGTGACAAACTGCCACCAGCCCCTCCGCATGGGAAGACCCTCAAGCCCGCGCAAGCGCCCGTCGCGCAAGCCTGTCAGGGCCAGGAAACGCGCCGCCCAAACCCGCCGCAGCCGTCATTGGCCGTGGCTGGTGCTGCTCGTATTCGTCGTTTCGGCGGGGCTGTATGTCGCCTATCTCAACCATCTCATCGTCAGCCAGTTCGAAGCCAAGCGCTATGCGTTGCCGGCCCGTGTGTACTCCAGTCCTCTGGAGCTGTACACGGGCGAACGCATTGACCGTGCGGACGTGGGCGAGGCGTTGCGCCTGCTGCATTTTCATCAGAGTGGGAACAGCGCTGCGAATCCGGGCAGCTATCAGGCGCTGGGCGGCGGTTATCTGATTCATACGCGGGGGTTCTCCTCGCCCGACGGTGACGAGCCGTCGAGAATCTTGCGTGTGCGCTTCGCCGAAGGTCGTCTCCAAGGTCTGAGCAGCGCCGACGGGAAGGCAGTGGCCCTGGCGCGACTCGCCCCGATTCTGATTGCCAAGATTTATCCGCAGACGCATGAGGATCGGATCCTGGTGCGCATGAGTGAGCTGCCGCCGCTGCTGCCCAAGGCGTTGGTCTCGGTGGAGGACCGCCGGTTCTATCAGCACCATGGTGTTGATCCGGTTGCGATCGGTCGTGCGCTGGTGGCGGATCTGCGGGCGCGGCGCTTCGTGCAGGGCGGCAGTACGCTGACGCAGCAGTTGGTCAAGAATTTCTATCTCAGTAACCGGCGCAGCCTGTGGCGCAAGTTCAACGAAGCCATCATGGCGGTGTTGCTGGAGCTGCACTACCACAAGCGCACCATACTCGAAACCTATCTCAACGAGGTTTACCTCGGGCAGGACGGCCGGCGGGCGATCCACGGCGTCGGCTTGGCCAGCGAGTTCTATTTCGGACGTCCGGTGCAGCGCCTGGATACCGCCCAGGTTGCCTTGCTGGTCGCCTTGGTGCGGGGGCCGACGTACTACGACCCGCGTCGCCATCCCGAACGTGCGCTGGCCCGGCGCAACTTGGTGTTGAAGGAAATGGCCCGGGCCGGCGAGATCAGCGCCGCCGCGATGCGCCGGGCGCAATCCGAGCCGCTCGGCGTAATCCGCAAGCCGGTTTCCAGCGTGACGCCGTTCCCGGACTTTCTCGATCTGGTGCGTGCGCAATTGGCGCGGGATTATCGGCCCGACGACCTGCGCACGGAAGGCCTGCTGATTTACACCACTTTGCGTCCTCTGGTGCAACTGGCGGCCCAGCGTGCCGTAGATCAGGGTTTGCGGGCGCTGGAACAGCGGCATGGAATGAAGCGGGACACGCTGGAGGCCGCAGCCGTGGTGACCTCGGTCGGCAACGGCGAAGTCTACGCCGTGGTCGGAGGGCGTCGCGCCGACGTCGACGGTTTCAACCGCGCCCTGGACGCACGCCGTTCGATCGGCTCGTTGTTCAAGGCAGCCACCTATCTGACGGCGCTGGAGCAGCCGACGCGTTACACTCTGGCGACTCTGCTGGACGACAAGCCGTTGGCCTATCGCTATGGCCAGGGCAAGGTCTGGACGCCGCAGAATTACGATCGAGAGAACCACGGTGAAGTCACGTTGATGGATGCGCTCGTGCATTCCTACAACGTTTCCAGCGCGCGTCTCGGCCTCGATCTCGGTTTGCCCGAGGTGATCAAGACGGCACACGATCTGGGCATCGCTCAGACGATTCCGGACTATCCCGCAACTTTGCTGGGGGCGGTGCCGGTGCCGCCGATCGAGATCGCGCAGATGTACCAGACGCTGGCGGCAGGCGGGTATCGCGCACCGCTGCGGGCGATTCAGGCGGTGGTCCGGCCGCGCGGCGATACGCTGCAGCGTTATCCGCTCAAGGTAGAGCGGATGGCGCCCGCGGATGCGGTGTATCTGCTGGATGCCGCTTTGCATGAGGTGACGCGCCGCGGCACTGCGCAGTCGCTGCGCAAGCTGTTGCCCCAAGGCATGGAGGTCGCCGGCAAGACGGGTACCACCAACGATTTGCGCGACAGCTGGTTTGCCGGTTTCGGTGGTCGCGAGGTGACCGTGGTCTGGGTGGGGCGCGACGACAACAAGCCCACCGGACTTACGGGGGCGACCGGCGCGTTGCCGATCTGGGCCTCGATCATGCGCGGGATTCACGCCGAGTCCCTGCAGATGACCCAACCGGCCAATGTGGACTGGCTGACGATCGATCCGAAGACCGGGCTGCGCACGCAGGACTATTGTTCGGGCGCGCAGTGGATGCCTTTCGTCAAAGGGAGCGAACCCAAGGGAGATTCACCCTGCCGCGCCAGTCCGGTGCGTCGGGCCATCGAATGGTTCAAGGGACTGCTGCAATGAACATCCGTTTTCTCCACATCGCGCTGGTGCTGACGCTGGCGTTGCTTGCCGGCTGCGCTTCAGGCCCCGGTACGCGGGGCTCGGCATCGCCAACTGAAACGCAGGCGGCACCGCCGTCCGGGATGCAGGCCAAGGCCATACGCGACGCGCGCGCCATGCCGGCGGCAGCGCTTAGTTTGGCCGAAGCGGCGGACCGCGCCGCGCGTGCCCGCGACTGGCCGCAGGCTTCGCGGCAACTCGAGCGCGCGCTCAACATTGCGCCGCGCAATCCGTTGCTCTGGCAGCGTCTTGCGGCGGTGCGCTACAGCCAGGGCGAGTATCGTCAGGCCGAGACCTGCGCGTTCAAGTCCAATGGCTACGCCGTTGGCGATGCCGCGTTGCAGAAAATGAACTGGCGCATCATCGGGGCGTCGCGCAACGCTCTAGGCGACAAGGCCGGCGCGGCGCAGGCGCAGCGGCGTGCCGAAGCGTTGTAAGCGATGACGACGTCAATCGTGTCACCGTGGCTGTCGGCATGAGCGAGAGCGATTTGCTCGGGCGCGTGCGCGAGCTGTTCGCGCACGATGGCCCCTTGGTCGAGACTCTGCCCGGATTTGTGCCGCGGGCGCAGCAGGTGGAAATGTCGGAGGCGGTGGCCGAAGCGCTCGGCGCCGACGACACGCTGGTGGTCGAGGCCGGCACGGGCGTGGGCAAGACCTTCGCCTATCTATTGCCCGCGTTGGCCAGCGGCGGCAAGGTGATCGTGTCGACCGGTACCAAGAATCTGCAGGACCAGTTGTTCCGCAAGGACCTTCCGGTGGTGCGCCGCGCGCTGCGGCGCGACGTTCGCTGTGCGCTTCTCAAGGGGCGTTCCAATTATCTGTGCCGCTACCGGCTGCGCCAGTACGCCGAGTTCAGTGCCGGGCGCGAGGTCGAGGACGCCGCGCAGTTGCGCCAGATCGAAACCTGGGCGCGGCGTACGCCGGACGGCGATACGGCCGGGCTGGCGAGCGTGCCGGAAGGGGCGCCGATCTGGCCCAAGGTGACCTCGACGGCGGAGAACTGCCTGGGGCAGGAATGTCCGGACATCGGGGACTGCCACGTGTTGCAGGCGCGGCGCAGCGCGCAGGAGGCGGACGTGGTGGTAATCAATCATCATCTGTTCTTTGCCGACCTGTCATTGAAGGAGGAGGGCTTCGGCGAGATTCTGCCCAGCGCCAACGCTTTCATCCTGGACGAGGCGCATCAGCTGCCGGAGGTGGCTTCCAACTTTTTCGGCATGAGCGTCAGCAGTCGCGTGTTGGCCGAGTTGGCCCGCGACTCGCTCGCCGCCGGCCTGAACGAGGCGCCGGACCAGCCCGAACTGCGCGATCGGGCGCGGGATCTGGAGTATGCCGTGCGCGGCATGCGCGCCGCTCTGGGCAGCGGAGCGGCCCGTCAGGCCTGGGACGCGTTGAGTGCGCGCGAGGGAATCCCCGAGGCGATGGATGAGCTGGTCGCCGCCGTCGGTACCTTGCGCGAAGATCTGGATGCGGTCGCTGAACGCGGCCGGGCATTGCAGGCCGTGGCGCGCCGCGCTGCGGTGGCGGCGGAGCGCCTGGAACGCTTTCTCGAACCCGAGGTCGACGCGGTGCGCTGGTGCGAGACGCATCTGCGCAGCTTTTCGCTGAATCTCACGCCGCTCGAGGTCGCTCAGACCTTCGCCAAGCACAAGGCGCGCTATCCGGCGGCCTGGATATTCACTTCCGCCACGCTGGCCGTGGCGGACGATTTCAGCCATTTCTGTGCCCAACTGGGCCTGGGGACGCCGCGCAGCCTGCAACTGGGCAGTCCCTTCGACTATGCCCATCAGGCGCTGGTGTACCGGCCACAGAATCTGCCGCAGCCGAACACGCCCCGCTACACGCAGGCCGTGATACAGGCCGTGCTGCCGGTGATCGAGGCCAACCCGGGGGGTACGTTCCTGCTCTTCACCAGCCATCGTGCGCTGCAGATCGCGGCCGGCCTGCTGGCCGATGCGACGCAACGCCCGTTGCTGGTGCAGGGCAGTGCCTCCAGACGTGAACTGCTGGAGCGTTTCCGGGAGGCCGGCAACGCCGTGTTGCTGGGTGCGCAGAGCTTCTGGGAGGGTGTGGACGTACAGGGCGCAGCGCTGTCCTGCGTGACCATGGACAAGTTGCCATTCGCCTCGCCCGATGACCCGTTGCTCAAGGCGCGTTCCGATGCGCTGCGCGCCCGCGGCGGCAATCCCTTTCGCGACTATCATCTGCCGCGTGCGGTGATCGCCTTCAAACAGGGCGTAGGACGATTGATCCGTGACGTGAATGACCGCGGCGTGCTTGTCGTGTGTGATCCTCGCCTGGATCAGGGCGGTTATGGCAGCGTGTTCCGCAACAGTCTTCCGCCGGCGCCGGTGACGCGCGAGCAGGCGGAGGTCATCGAGTTCCTTGCGCACGAGCCGGTCGAGGCCGGTGCCGATGCGGGTGAAGGTGTTTCATGAACCAACCCTCCGTGATGCTGGCCGTCGAAACGAGTTCGGACGCCTGTTCCGTCGCGCTCGGCGCGGGAACGGAAGTGTTCGTGCGCCACGAGGTGGCGCCCCGCGAGCACACTCGCCTGGTGCTGCCCATGGTGGAAGCGGTACTGAAGGACGCAGGCCTGGGAATGTCCGATGTCGATGCCTTTGTGATGGGGCGCGGTCCGGGAGCATTCACCGGCGTACGCATCGCTGTGGGAGTGGTGCAGGGGCTGGCGTTCTCGGTCGGCCGGCCGGTGTTGCCGGTATCCAGTCTGGCGATTGTGGCGCAGGGCGCAGTCGAGGCGGGCGCCGGGCATGTGGCGGTCGCGTTCGACGCCCGCATGGGTGAAGTGTATTGGGGAACTTATCTGTCCGATAGCGACGGTGTTGCGGTCGCGATCGGGCAGGAATCGGTGATTGCACCCGAGGCTGTTCCAGCGCTCCATGACGGCCCCTGGATCGGAGCCGGCAGTGGTTTTTCTGCCTATCCTGAGGCGTTGGCGCAGCGTTTGGGACTCAGTCGTACGCTGCCCGACAGCCTGCCGCATGCCGTGCATGCGCTGGTTCTGGGGCGTCGAGCCTGGAAAGAGGGCGAGGCTGTTGAAGCGGCCGACGCTCAGCCTGTGTATCTGCGTGACCGTGTAGTGCGCAGCTGAAATCCATTTCGAGCCGGCATACCTGTCGCCGTTGCTCCTCCAGTCGACTTAAGGGATTTCCATATGAACGATGCCGTTTCCGAGCCGTCGTGGCGCGCGTGGGCCCGTGTGGCCGAGCTGCCGCGCTCCGGTCAGGTTGCAGGACGGGGAGTGATCCGCGGCCAGGCCGAGGACTTCATTGTCGAGGAGGTGCCGGTGCAAGAGCCGGAGGGAGCCGGCGAGCACCTTTGGCTGTGGGTCGAGAAGCGTGTGGAGAATACCGAAGCGGTGGCCAAGCGACTCGCCCGTGCCGCCGGCGTGAAACCCATGGCGGTCGGGTACGCCGGGCGCAAGGACCGGCACGCACTGACACGTCAATGGTTCAGCGTGCACCTGCCGGGAGGTGTGGGCGGGGAGGCGCCGCCATCAGGGTTCGAAACCGAGCATGTGCGGGTGCTGCGCAGCTCACGCCACTCGCGCAAGTTGCGCGTGGGCGGATTGCGCGGGAATCGTTTTGTACTGCGCATGCGGGAACTGGAGATCGATGCGCCCTTGCTCGAACAGCGTTTGCGTTCGGTTGTGGAGCGCGGTGTGCCGAACTATTTCGGCGAGCAGCGCTTCGGGCGTGGTGCGGCGAATCTGGAGGCGGCCGTGCGGATGTTTTCAGGGCATCCGGAACGTGACCGGAAACGCCGCGGATTGTATCTCTCGGCAGCGAGAAGTGCCGTTTTCAACGGCATTCTCGCCCGGCGGGTAGCGGATAACTGTTGGGACAAGCTGCTTCCCGGAGAGGCGGTCATGCTGGACGGTTCGAACAGTTTTTTCGTGGCTGATGCGGTCGATACAGAGCTGGAACAGCGGCTGGCCGCACATGACATACATCCCTCCGGAGCGCTCTGGGGGGAGGGGGAGCCGCCTTGTCGCAATGCTGCTGCGCAGGTGGAAGCGGATGTACTAGGAGAGGCGGACGTATTGGCGAGAGGCCTGGTCGCGGCGGGGCTGCGTCAGGAGCGCCGGCCGCTGCGCCTTTGCCCGAAAAATCTGCACTGGTCGCTGGATGAGGCCGACCACAGCCTGATGCTCGAATTCATGCTGCCGGCCGGGGCGTTTGCCACGGCTGTGCTGCGCGACCTGTTGGAATATAGGGACGCGTCTTCCCGCTAGGCGCCTCTGGACAGGGCCGGCTGGTGGTTCCAGCCGGCCCTTGCGGCAAGGTCTAGCGCTTGCCGATTCGCTCGATGCCGAGCGCCTTAAGCACGTACTTCTCGTAGATAGGTTCGGATGAACCCTTCTTCATCTTGCGCATGAAGTACTTTTCAAAGGCGATCTTGGCGACGTGCACCCACTTGCCTTCCTTGAACCAGTTGACGTTGCGCGGCGGAATCTGCGGCAGCGCGACGAAGGCGGCGCCGGTGTCGCCCATGTCGGCCAGGCAGATGGCATTCCAGGTGCCGGTATGCGTCGGCTGCTCGCCGCTGAGTTCCTGTTTCACGTTTTGGACAATGGCGGTGACCATCGATTCGATCATGTAGCCGGTCTTGGGTGCGCCTGTGGCGACAGGCGTCTTCTCTACCGGCGGGATGGCGATGCAGACGCCGGCCGAGTAGATATTGGGGTATTTTGGGCTGCGCTGATAGTCGTCGACGATCACGAAGCCGCGCGGGTTGCACAATCCTTCGACATTGGCCACGGCGTCGACGCCTTTGAAGGATGGCAGCATCATCGAGAACTTGAACGGCAGTTCGTGCTGTTTCTTGACGTTGCCGTCTTCGTCCAGTTCGTCGACAAGCATTTTGTCTTCTTCGACCTTGGTCACCTTGGCGTTGGTGATCCACTTGATGTGGCGTTCGCGCAGGGCGCTCTCGAGCAGGCCCTTGGAATCGCCCACACCGCCCAGGCCCAAGTGGCCGATATACGGCTCGCTGGTGACGTAGGTCATTTCAACCTTCGGCCGCATCTTGCGCTTGCGCAGGTCCGATTCGACGATAAAGGCGAATTCGTAGCCGGGGCCGAAGCAACTGGCGCCAGGCATGGCGCCGACGACCACCGGACCTGGCTCGTCAAGCAGCTTCTGGTAGTCGTCATAAGCGGTTTCGGCATGATCGACGGTGCACACCGAATGGGTATGCCCACCGTGGGGTCCGGAGCCTTCCACCTCTTCGAAAGCGAGTTTCGGGCCGGTGGTGATGATCAGGTAGTCGTAGTCGACGGTTTCACCGTTGGCCAGCGTCAGGCGATTGCCTTCGGCGTCGATTTCGGTGGCCGTCTGGGCAATGAACTCGATGCCCTTGCGTTCAAGATAGGGACGGATTGGGAAGGTGATGTCGTCGCGTTTGCGCCAGCCGACGCCGATCCAGGGATTGGATGGAACGAATTGGAAATATTCGTTGCTGTTGATGACGGTGATTTCGTGTCCCTTGCCCAGTGCCTCGCGCATTTCATACGCGGCGGGCATGCCGCCGGTTCCTGCGCCGAGAATGACGATATGTGCCATGGGTGGTCCGCTCCAATGTAGTTGATTGAGGTGGTCTATCAGTTGCAGCTGTAATGAAAATGTCAAAGCGGCTTGTTAAAGCAAACATCGGGCCAGGCAGTGATTGGCGTTCCGGGCCGTAGAAACAACGGCTTGTCCTGTGAGTGTCACAATAAATGTATGACATTGTGTCATTGATGCCAATCTGTCATGCCATGGGTTAACCTTACCAAAGTTTAGAGCAAGCAGTGTATCTGTCCGAAAGTTAGGTTCAGGGCAGTTGCTGTGGTCCGGTCACGAGGGCATAGGCTATCCATAGCAGGGCTGCAGCCATCACCACAAATACGGTCACCGGTGACAGTATGAAGCCGAAAATACCGGTTTCTGCGCGAAATCCCAGCCCATAAGCGAAGCCGAGAGCGCCTCCAAGGACCATAAGTACGAATAGAGATTCCCTGACAACGGGGCCGCTGAGAGCCACGGTCCAGGGGTACATGAGAATCAGGGCGAATATGCCGGCCCCGCCGAGCAGGGCAAGTGTGTTGGCGAGGAGGTTCAGTTTACGGTTCGATGGCATGGCGTCGGAATTTCCCCTGGTTGTGTTATCGCCTCTCAGCCTGTTTGGGAGGGAGGAGCCCGCCAGGCGGAGGTCGTTCTTAATCGAAAAGGACATTCAAATATCCCCTGCATCCTACGCAATCCGTGGTCTGAAGGGGACCCAGTCGTATGTCGTCGTCGCCGGTCAGTGAGTTTCCAGCGGTGCGTGTCGCACGGGGAGAGAGACCTGACAGCCTGTCGAAAAGCGCTTGCGGGTGATGATGCGGCGCTGTAAGTCGACTCGGAATGCTCATATGTACTGCGCGTTCAAGTCGATTTGCATCTGGCCTGTCGCCTCTCGCGCGTTTCTGAACAGGCTGCTAGCGCCGCGTAGTGGTTTTTATTCGCTCCGGTTTCCGGGGCGGGGCGGCAATATCGGAGTGAGTTCGGTGGTTGGGACCTTTTGGCCTTGAGATGGCCGGGCGGAGTACTCCGCCCGGCAAGCCACTCAGGC
Source organism: Acidihalobacter sp. (assembly GCF_037381185.1). NCBI lineage: Bacteria > Pseudomonadati > Pseudomonadota > Gammaproteobacteria > Chromatiales > Ectothiorhodospiraceae > Acidihalobacter > Acidihalobacter sp. The sequence continues at coordinate 85,506 of NZ_JARRQY010000007.1, read as the reverse complement.
ATTTACTGCTGTTTGTTTTCGTGCTCGATCTGGGTGTCGAGCATGGCGCCGCCTGCGGCCGAGATCAGCACGATCATCACGGTGCCGACGATCCAGGCGAAATACCAAGGGCCGTAATCGCCCAATATGATGACCAAAAGCAGAGTCACCAAGGCGATGATCGAATAGATGATGAACCTCACAAGCATGGGTTGTCTCCTATATTAACCGTGCAAGCAAAAGCCGGGAGAATCAATAAGCGTGCTCGTCGGCCTTGACGTGTTCTGCGCTGACTTTGCCGCGCATCACCCAGAAGCACCAGCTGGTGTAGGCAAGGATCGCAGGGGTGAAAACGAGACTCCAACCGAGCATCCACCACAACGTCGTTTCGCTGGAACCTGAATTCCACACGGTTAGACTATGTGCGGGATCCGTATAGGAAGGCATCAAGAAGGGGAATGTGGCTGCGCCAACGGTGCCCAATACGCCTATCCAAGCCACCGCGCCGGACCACCATGTCAGCTGGAAATGATCGGCGCGCGCAGCGAAGAAGCCGATTACCACAGCGGCATAGGTCAACAGCGGCAGAATCCACAAGATCGGCACTGACTTGAAGTTGTGTAGCCATGCGCCTGATTCCTGCACGATCGGCAAGCCGATTGTCGGGTTGGCGGGCATGTTGGGGTCCACCGGGCCGTTGAAAGTGAACCCCTTCATCATCGCGACCCAGATACCACCAATGGTGAACAGCACGAGCGCGACTGGGCCAGCGATAGTCACTAGCGTCCGTGCGCGTTCCTTCATGGCCCCTGCGGACCGCCCCATCAGCATTGCCGCGCCCATGTAGACGGACAGAGAGACCGACAGTAGGCCCATCAATACCGCAAAGGGGTTGAACAGGGTGATGAAGCTGCCCGTGTACACCGAAACGGCCGTGCCTTGCAGGCTGTAGTGGAAAGGAAAGCCAACCATCACGTTACCGAAGGCGGCGCCGTAGACCAGCATGGGCAGGAAGCCGCTGATGAACAGCGTCCAGTCCCATACGTTGCGCCAGCCGGGCGTTGGCAGCTTGCTACGATATTCGAAGCCCAGTGGGCGTACGATCATCGACCATAGCAGGAGCAGCATTACGACATATAGACCGGAGAAGGCAGTGGCGTAGATGGTGGGCCAGGCGGCGAAAATTGCGCCGCCGCCGAGGATGAACCACACCTGGTTGCCGTCCCAGTGCGGGCCAATGATGTTGAGCGCCACGCGGCGTTCGTCGTCGGTACGGCCGACGAAGCGCAGGATGGTGCCGACGCCCATGTCCATGCCGACCATGATGGCTAGGCCGGCAAACAAGACGCCGAGCAGGATCCACCAGACGACTTTCAATATTGCATATGCGGTTATGACTTCCATGATGAATGCTCCGTCTGGGATCAGTCGCGGTTCAGGGTCTGGACAGGCCGCGCAAAGGCAGGTTCGCCGGCGAGACTGCCGCCGCCAGTGCCATGCTCGTCAGGACCCTTGCGCGCGAATTTGAACATTAGGTACATCTCGACCACGATAAAGATGCTGTACAGAGACACGAAGCCTATCAGCGAGAAAGCCATGTAACTTACGCTGTGGGTGGAAGCCGAGAGCCAAGTCGGGAGTGTTTCGTAGACCGTCCACGGCTGGCGACCCATTTCGGCCGTGATCCAGCCAAATTCGCAGGCGAGGAAACCAGCTGGGATCATCCACGGTGCGAGCCTCAGGAACATCGGGCTGTTCCTTTCCTGTCCTCGCAGCGATAGCAGCGTGCCCCAGATTAGGAAGAACAGCATGAGGAATCCGAGTGCTACCATGATGCGGAAGGCCCAGAAGACGATCCAAACTTCAGGTATCGATTTCTTGGCTGCCAGTTCGATTTGCGCGGGCGTTGCCTTGCTCACATCCGGAGCGTAGTACTTGAGCAGATAGGCGTAGCCCAGATCTTTCTTGTGCGCGTCAAACTGAGCCAGCGATTGTTGCAGGGTGGGATCGTTTTTGCGCGCATTTGCGTTGGCCAGATCGGGGTTCTGACTGAGCTGCTGCTGAATGCTTTCGAGCGCCTTCAGAGCAGGAATGCCGTTCTTGATACGCGAAACCGCTTCCTGTTCTAGCTGGTCGATGCCGGTGACGCTCGATGTGAAATCATGTTTCACCAGTATCGATAGCAGACCAGGTATCTGAATGGCGAAGTCGTTCTTCTGCGCTTCCTGGTTGGGGAAAGCGATCAGATTGAATGGCGCAGGAGCTTTCTCGGTTTTCCACAGGCCTTCCATCGCGGCGAGCTTGGTCGGCTGCTTGCCGCCGTCAATAAAACCCAGCGCATCGCCAAGGGTGATGACACCGACGACGGAAATGACGCCGAACAGAGAGGCCATGCGTAGCGAACGACGAGCAAGTTCGATGTGGCGCTTGCGGGCTAGATACCAAGCGCTGATGCCGACCACGAACATCGCGCCGGTCACATAGCCGGCCAGCGAGGTATGAACAAACTTGGCCTGTGCGTCGGGGTTCATGATCAGTTGCATGAAACTGGTCAGTTCCATGCGCTGGGTGAAGGGGTTGAATACAGAGCCCTGAGGATCCTGCATGAAGCCGTTGGCGACCAGGATCCATAGTGCGGAAAGGTTCGAGCCGAGGGCGACCAGCCAAGTGACGGTCAGATGCTGAACCTTGTTCAGACGGTGCCACCCGAGCAGCATCATGCCGACGAAGGTTGATTCCATGAAGAAGGCCATAAGACCTTCGACGGCCAGCGGAGCGCCGAAGATGTCGCCCACGTAGTACGAGTAGGTGGACCAGTTGGTACCGAACTCGAACTCCATGGTAAGGCCGGTCGCGACGCCAAGGGCGAAGTTGATGGCAAACAGCTTGCCCCAGAACATCGTCATGTCTTTGTAAATCTGACGTCCGGTCACTACATAGACCGTTTCCATGGCGACTAGGATGAAGCTCAACCCCAGAGTTAAGGGGACGAACATAAAGTGATAAAGCGCGGTAGCAGCGAACTGCCAACGCGATAGTTCTACGACGAGATCGCTCGGGACCATAGTCTCCTCTCCTCGGGATTGATGTAGACGAATTCCGTTCCTGATTGAGCCTTTCGCACTGAAACTTGAGTTGTTGTGCTCAGTACCTACTCGGAGTCAGGGCGAGTATGGCGTAACGGTAATGCCGCCAAATTGACCTTGATCAAGTTTCAATGGCTCTGGCATCAGAATGCCTTGAGCAATACGTATACGGCGCCGGTGCCGCCATCGGCTGGTGTGGCCGATGAAAATGCCAGGATTTCATCGATCTGGCGCAGCCAGTAGTTGACGTTGGGTTTGAGCACGGGGCCGGCGTTGCCCGAACGCCAACCCTTGCCGTGGATGATGCGCACGCAGCCTGCGCCGTGCTGACGCGCCTCATGGATGAATTGCAGGAGCGAGCGGCGAGCTTCACCGATATTCATGCCGTGCAGATCGAGTTCGGCATCGATTCGATAATGTCCACGGCGCAGACGGCGGCCGACGCTGCGTGGCAGGAAGCTGCGGGCGTAGAAGACCGGGTCGCCAGGCTGTTCGTCAGTATGCGCCTGTGGGTCGTGTTTCAGGCTGAGCATGACCTCGCGCGTCTCCATTTCGCGCTGCCGCGGCAGCGCAGGACGCTGAGGCGGGGTATGCTCGCGGCGGTCGTGGCTCAAGCGTTTGACGTTGCCTACGGTCTCTCGGAACAGGTGTCGGTCGTCTTCGTCGATGTCGGACATGGGCGATCCCACGCGAATGCGTCTTCGTAATATGGCGCTCCCGCGCCGAGTCGGCGTAGCCGATGCGGGACGCCGGGGCGGTCGAAGGCCTTTTGCAGTATATTAGCGCCGCAGAGCGGTGAGGAGTATATGAACTTTCTGGTTAGCAACGACGACGGCTATTTGTCGGACGGTCTGGCGGCTCTGGCGGAAGGCTTGCGCGCGCTTGGAGAGGTGACTGTCGTCGCCCCCGACCGCGACCGCAGCGGTGCGAGCAATTCGCTGACGTTGATCCGGCCGCTGCGTGCCGAAACCCTGCCCAACGGCTATGTGCGTGTGGATGGTACACCCACCGACTGCGTGCATCTGGCCATCACCGGCCTGCTCGAACATGAACCCGATATGGTCGTTTCGGGAATCAATCACGGCTCCAATCTCGGCGATGACGTGCTCTATTCGGGTACGGTGGCTGCAGCCATGGAGGGCCGTTTCCTGGGCCTGCCCGCGATGGCGGTATCGATGAACAGCTATCAACCTCGGCATTTTGATAGCGCGGTGCGCGCGGTGCTGGCGTTGATCGGGCGGCTGGACGCCGATCCACTGCCGGCCGATTCGATCCTCAATGTCAACGTTCCCGATCTGCCGTGGAGCGAAATTCGCGGTATGCGCGCGACGCGCCTTGGACATCGGCATCGCGCCGAAGGGGTCGTTCGCACGGAGGATCCGCGCGGCCGCCCGGTGTACTGGGTCGGGACGGCGGGAGCCGAGCAGGATGCCGGGCCGGGGACCGACTTTCATGCTTTGAACGAAAAATGCATTTCGGTCACACCGCTCAAGGTCGACCTCACACGCAGCGATGCGGTCGAACCTCTGGCGCAGTGGCTGGATAGGTGCACCTTGTGAGCAGGGCGCCTCACCACGGCATCGGCATGACCTCCCAGCGCACCCGCGACCGTATGGTCGCCCGCCTGGAGGAACTGGGTATCAGGGATACGCGGGTGCTGTCAGTCATGCGCGCGACCCCGCGTCATCTTTTCGTGGAAGAGGCTCTGGCCAGCCGCGCGTATGAGGATACGGCTCTGCCGATCGGCTATGGGCAGACGATTTCTCAACCCTATATCGTCGCGCGCATGACGGAACTCGTACTGCAGGCCGGGCGTCCGCAGCGGGTTCTGGAGATCGGTACCGGCTCCGGCTACCAGGCGGCGGTGCTGGCGCAGGTGGTGCCGCAGGTATACACCGTCGAGCGTATTGTCGCGCTGGCGGAGAGGGCGCGCAGACTGCTTCTTGAAGTGGGTTTCGGCAATATTCGTTTCCGCACCAGCGACGGCAGTTGGGGTTGGTCGGAGGAGGCGCCGTTCGATGCGATCGTGATGACCGCGGCGCCTGACGAGATTCCGCAGAGCCTGCTCGATCAGTTGGTTCCGGAAGGTCGCTTGATCGGTCCCGTCGGTTCGGAAGGTGCGCAGCAGTTGATGGTGGTGCGGCGTGAGAATCGCTCCTACGTGCGCCAGGTGGTCGAACCAGTCAGTTTCGTTCCACTGCGCCGCGGCCTGGACGCCTGACTCATGTTCGCATCGCTTTATGCACGTGTAATGAGTTGGGCTGCGCATCGCCACGCGCCGCGGTATCTGGCCGCGCTGAGTTTTGCCGAATCCGCGTTCTTCCCGGTGCCGCCCGACGTGCTGTTGATCCCGCTATGCGTGGCACGTCCGAACAAAGCGTTGCGCCTGGGGATGCTGACCACGGCATTTTCGACGCTGGGAGGCCTGCTGGGCTACCTGCTCGGCTGGTTGGCCTTCGACCTGATCACACCGCTGATCAGGGACGCCGGCTACTGGGCGCAGGTGCTGCGGGTCGAGGGCTGGTTTCGAGAATACGGTGTCTGGATCGTGTTCGTGGCGGGTTTTTCGCCCTTGCCGTATAAGGTGTTCACCGTTACTGCCGGTGCGATGAGCATGCCGTTGCTGCCGTTCGTTTTCGCATCGTTCATCGGCCGCGGCGCGCGTTTCATGCTGGTCGCCGCTCTGATTGCCCGCTTCGGGCCGCGTGTGGAACCTTGGATCAGGCGCTGGGTCGAATGGTTGGGATGGTTGAGCGTGCTGGCGGTAGCGATATTGTTGATTTGGCTGAACGTGCGTGACTGATGCGGGTACGGCGCCACAGCGGACTGCTGTCGCTTGTGCTGGCACTGTCGTTGGGCGGATGTGCCGTACTGCCGTACTCCGGGGTGAGGTTCCATCCAGGCTACTATCAGGTGCACCCTGGCGATACGCTGTACTCGATCGCCTGGCGCTTCGACCTGAACTATCGGGAACTCGCCAGATGGAATGGGATTTCGGCGCCGTACATCATTTATCCGGGCCAGCGGCTGCGCATGAATCCACCGCCTGGCGCGCGTTACGCGGTGTCCAGGCGGACGGTCAAGGCGGCGCCGGTTCGCGAGCCGAAAGTCCATGTTTCCGCCGCTAGGCGCCGTGCCAGTCCTGCACGGCCATCCGCGCACATCGCGCATCGGTCGTCTTCGGAGGCTTCTGCGCATGCCGTGCTGCATTGGATCTGGCCGGCCAAAGGCAAACTCAGCGAACGTTTTACATCGGGTTCCGGAGGTAGTCGAGGTATCGATATCACCGGGCGAATGGGAGAACCTGTCGTCGCCGCCGCCGCCGGGCAGGTGGTGTACAGCGGCAGTGGACTCCCTAGCTATGGAAAATTGCTGATTATCCAGCATAATGAGCGCTACCTGACGGCATACGCCCATAACGAGAAGCTGCTGGTCCACGAAGGAGACGTGGTCAGGCAGGGGCAGGAGATTGCGACCATGGGGCGCAGCGGGACGAATATTCACCGACCCACGCTGCACTTCGAAATTCGCCGTGACGGCGAGCCGGTCGATCCCCTGCGTTACCTGCCGCGGCAGCATAGATAGAGCCTGCAACGCTCAAACGATTGGAGGGACACGGCCCATGGAGGCGGGTGAGAACGACGAAGTGGAGATGCTGTTGCATCCCGGAGACAATGAACCCGACGATGGCGATCTGAGCGTCGTGGATGAAGAACTCAGCGATGAGAATAGTGTCTCGAAACCTTCGGGTGACGACGATGACGCCGAGGAAGACGATGCTCGGCTGACGAGTCTCGAGGCACCTCCGGCAGAACTCGATGCGACGCGCCTCTATCTGCGTGAGATCGAGTATTCGAAGTTGCTCACGCCGGAAGAGGAGGTTTATTACGCGCGTCTCGCGCGCAAGGGCGATCCGGTCGGACGCAACAAGATGATCGTTTGCAATCTACGCCTGGTGGTGAAGATCGCCAGACGCTATATGAACCGTGGGCTGGCATTCCTGGATCTGATCGAGGAAGGCAATCTTGGTCTGATCCGCGCCGTTGAAAAATTCGATCCCGAAAGGGGGTTCCGTTTCTCCACCTATGCTACCTGGTGGATCCGCCAGACCATCGAGCGCGCGATCATGAACCAGACGCGCACTATTCGTTTGCCGATCCATGTGGTCAAGGATCTCAACGCCTATCTACGTACCGTCCGCGCGCTGACCCAGCAACTCAAGCGCGAGCCGACCCTGCCGGAGGTCGCGGAGAGTCTGGGACGTCCGCTGGATGACATCAAGCGCCTGCTGCGCCTTAGCGAACGGGCGTCCTCCATGGATGTGCCGGTGGGCAAGGAGGGCGGACGTTCGCTGTCGGAAGTCATTCCGGACGAACAGTCACAGGAGCCTTCCGAACAATTGCAGGACGAGAGTATTGTGCACTACGTTTCGTCCTGGCTCGACGAACTGGACGCCAAGCAACGCGAGGTGATCGTTCGGCGTTTTGGTCTGCTCGGTTACGAAAAGGCGACGCTGGAGGAGGTCGGGCGTGCTTTGGGTGTGACGCGTGAACGTGCGCGGCAGATCCAGATGGAGGCGTTGCGCCATCTGCGCAGGACCCTGGAGTCGACGGGTTTCTCGGAAGAGGCCTTGTTGCAGGACTGAAGCCCGCAGCCGGGCTCAGTCGGCCAGTAGCAGGGCGGCGATCACACGGCGCTGCTCTGCCATTAATACGGTATAGGTGCGGCAGGCGGCGGCATTGTCCATGACTTCGCATCCGACGCCCGCTTCGGCGAAACGGCGCAGAATCTCGGTTGCCGGAAAGCGTTGCCGATTACCCGTGCCGAGCAGGACGATATCGGGGGCGCCCTCCAGTACGACGTCGATATCTTCGCTTTCCAGTTCGTCCAGGTTGCGTGGCCGCCACTCGGCAACCAGCCGTTGCGGCCCGATCACCAGGCTACGGGTGTAGACGCTGTGATTGATCGTCACCCGGCCCGGCGCATGGGCGTTGATGACGTAACGCGCGTTTCCCTTGTCCTCGGTCATTTTCATCGTTTCGATCCCTCTCACTGGGCAGAGGTTGGTCTCGCTGATAATCGTGCGTGGCGAGAGGTTTGGTCATTCCCATGTAAACGACGAGCAACGCCGAGTGGTGGCCAACCGGACGCAACAGTTCACCGCTCAATAGTGTGAGCAGGCCCAAGTGTAACGTGCAGTGTCTGCCGGTGCTCGAGGTGAGGAATCGCTGCCGCAGGTGCATTGTACAAGGCGATCCAAGTAGGGCCGATTGACAGTTTGCAGGTTCATGCGTAATGTCGATCGTTCTGTAATCCCCCGCGTCAATCTGCCCGCAGAGACTTCAGTGAAAGACGATTTTCCGCGCATCCAGCGGCTACCCCCGTATGTTTTCAACATCGTCAACGAACTCAAGGCGAAGGCCAGAGCCCGTGGCGAGGACATCATCGATTTCGGTATGGGCAATCCGGACCAGCCGACACCGAAGCATATTGTCGACAAGCTGGTGGAGGCGGCGCAACGCGGCGATACCCATCGCTACTCCGTTTCGCGCGGCATCCCGCGGCTACGGCGCGCCATCTGCGGGTGGTACAAGGAACGCTTCGACGTCGAACTCGATCCGGAGTCCGAGGCCATCGTGACCATCGGCTCCAAGGAGGGGCTCGCGCATCTGGCGCTGGCCACGCTCGGCCCCGGCGACGCCGTTCTGGTACCCAATCCAGCCTATCCGATCCACCCCTATGGCTGCGTGATTGCCGGTGCCGATATCCGGCACGTGCCGATGACGCCGGAGGTCGACTTCTTCCACGAACTCGAACGCGCCATCGTCGAGAGCTGGCCGCGGCCAAAGATGCTCATCCTGAACTTCCCCGGCAATCCGACCGGGCAGTGCGTCGAACTCGATTTCTTCGAAAAAGTGATCGCCATAGCTCGCGAGCATGGCATCTGGGTGGTGCATGACATCGCCTATGCGGAGATCGTGTTCGACGGCTACCGCGCGCCTTCGATCCTGCAGGTGCCGGATGCCAAGGACGTCGCCGTCGAGTTCTACTCCTTGTCCAAGACCTACAACATGCCGGGCTGGCGGGTCGGTTTCATGTGCGGCAACCCCAAGCTCGTCGCTGCGCTGGCGCGCATGAAATCCTATCTCGACTACGGCATGTTCACGCCTATACAGGTGGCCGCCATCACCGCGCTGGAAGGCCCCCAGGACTGCGTGGACGAAATCCGCGAAACCTATCGGGGACGCCGCGATGTGCTCTGCGACGGGCTCAATTCCGCCGGTTGGGAGGTCGAGTCTCCCAAGGCGACGATGTTCGTGTGGGCGCGGATTCCTGAGCAGTATCGCGAACTCGGTTCGCTGGAGTTTTCCAAGCGCCTGCTCAAGGAGGCCAAGGTGGCCGTGGCGCCGGGCGTCGGTTTCGGTTCCTATGGTGATGATCACGTGCGGTTCGGTCTGATCGAGAACGGCCATCGTACGCGCCAGGCGATCCGCGGGATTCGCCACATGCTGCGCAATTCCGAATGACAAGTCACATGCGAACAGTCATGCAACATATAGAAAAACAAAGGGGTTTTTCTTGGAGCCAGTGAAAGTCGGCCTGTTGGGCCTGGGAACGGTCGGTAGCGGAGTGGTCCGCGTGCTGGCCCGTAATGCCGAAGAAATCCAACGCCGCGCGGGCCGTGGCATACGCATCGTCCGCGCGTCCGCCCGTGATCTGACGCGCGAGCGCGACTGCGACCTCAGCGGTATTGCGCTGACCTCGCAGCCCCACGAAGTCGTGGACGACCCCGAAGTGCAGATCGTCCTCGAGATGATCGGCGGTACGGGGCTGGCTCACGAGCTGGTGATGCGTGCCATAGACAACGGCAAGCATGTGGTAACCGCCAACAAGGCGCTTATCGCTCTGCACGGCAACGAGATCTTCGCCCGCGCCAGCGCGCAGGGCGTGACGGTCGCCTTCGAGGCCGCTGTCGGCGGTGGTATTCCCATCATCAAGGCGATCCGTGAGGCCTTGTCGGGCAACACCATCGAATGGCTCGCCGGCATCATCAACGGCACCGGCAACTTCATCCTCACCGAAATGCGTGACAAGGGGCGCGATTTCGAGGACGTGTTGTCCGAGGCGCAGAGCCTGGGCTATGCGGAGGCCGATCCGACCTTTGACGTCGAGGGTATCGACGCCGCGCACAAGCTCACCATCCTGGCTTCCATCGCCTTCGGCATCCCGCTGCAGTTCGACCGTGTGTACACCGAAGGCATCACGCGCATTACCCGTGAGGACGTCGGCAATGCTGCGGAGCTTGGCTATCGCATCAAGCACCTGGGGGTGGCGCGCCGGCAGCCGGAAGGCATCGAACTGCGCGTGCATCCCACGCTGATTCCGGAGCGCCGCCTGCTGGCGAATGTCGACGGGGTGATGAACGCGGTGCTGGTGCGTGGCGATGCGGTCGGGCCGACGCTGTACTATGGTCCCGGCGCCGGGGCCGAGCCCACGGCCTCGGCCGTGGTGGCGGATCTGGTCGACGTGGCACGCGACCTGACCGTCGATCCGAACAACCGCGTACCGCATCTGGCCTTCCAGCCGGACGCGCTGGCCGATCTGCCGGTAAGACGCTGAAGATGCTTCGATCGTCATTCTCACCGCGCCGGTGCGCGAGTTGCAGATGAACGAGGCGATCGAAGCCATTCAGCTGCTGGAGGCGATTACCATGCCGCTGACCCGCATCCGGGTCGAAAGCCTCAAGTAGGCGGATCGGCGCGGAATACCAGGCTCCGTCCAGTTTTATTCGTACGTCCAACGGGCCGCAGCGGCAAAGCCGCTGCGGCCCGTTTTCGTTTCATCGCAAAAAAATTCGCTGCGGGTGTAAGTCCTCGGGCACTTGCGACGACTGAGTTTGCGAGGGCGCAGTTTGCGTCTTCGAACTCAAGTGATCCAAGGGAGGATTCAACGATGAACCAGAAGCGTCGGGCGATCAATTACGCGATGGCGGGCCTGCTGGCCCTGGGAGCCAGCGGTGTGGCGACGGTCGCCAATGCTGCCGGTATGGAAAAGTGCTACGGCGTCAATGCCGTGCACAAGAACGATTGCGGATCTTCCGATCACGCATGCGCCGGCCAGGCCAGCAAGGCGAGCGATCCGCAGTCCTTCGTGCTTGTGCCGACGGGCGTCTGCAGCAAGCTCGCCGGCGGCAGCACCAAGCCGGGCATGTAGTCGTCCACCGCCTCGCCCGCAGCGTTCGGGCGAGGCGGTTCCTATCGGGGGGAGGCAACATGAATCGGATCAAGCGAAATGCGGCTCGCGCATTACCCGAGCCGGGTGACTGGAGCGGCGCTTCTGAAATCTGCGCGCCGCCCGCACCTGAGGCCGTGGGGATCGGTCTGCGCGCCCCTCACCATGGCGTGTTTCTCGCGACGCGGCCCGCAGTCGACTGGGTCGAAGTGCACAGCGAGAACTTTTTCGTGGAAGGTGGCCCGGTGATCCACGTTCTGGCGCGGGTGCGCGCCGACTACCCCGTCAGCTTGCATGGCGTGGGACTCGGCTTGGGCTCGGCAGCGCCGTTGTCGCAGACGCATTTGGACAAGCTGGACCGTCTGATCAAACGCATCGAGCCGTTTCTGGTGTCGGAGCATCTGTGCTGGGGGCAGGCCGGCGACGGCCGCTACGTGAACGATCTGCTGCCGCTGCCGTATACGGTCGAAGCGTTGCACCATGTCTGCGCCCGCGTGGGGGCCGTACAGGAGCGCCTGGGCCGCACGATCCTGATCGAAAATCTTTCGGCCTATCTGCAGTATCGAGACGCCGACTACAGCGAATGGGACTTTCTGGCCGAGCTGGCCAGGCGCAGCGGTTGCGGCATTCTGCTCGACATCAACAATCTTTACGTCAACGCGATCAACCACGCCTTCGATCCGTTGGACTATCTCGCTGCCATTCCGCCTGAGGCGGTCGGAGAAATTCATCTGGCCGGTTTCAGCGTGCAACAGGTCGCCGGCAGAGATGTTCTGGTCGATACGCACAGCCGCGCGGTGACGGCGCCGGTGTGGGAACTGTATGCGAAGGCGCTGGTGCGCCTGGGGCGGAGGCCCACGCTGATCGAATGGGACAACGATCTGCCGGAGCTGGAAACCCTGCTCGCTGAGGCTGACAAGGCGCGGACCTATCTGGAGAAGACCGATGTCCGCGCTGCGTGAGCTGCAGGATGCGATGGCCGACGCGGTGCTCGGCCGCGGGTTGATCGCGGGCCTGGACGAGACGCACCTGTCCGCGGAAGTCGCCACCGCCGTCTATCGCAACAACGTGCGTGTCGCTTCCTGCAACGCGCTGCAGGGGGCTTTCCCGGCGGTGTGCGTGTTGCTCGGTAAGGAATGCTTCGACGGCTGTGTGGAACGCTATCTCCAGGCGCATCCGTCCCGCTGCGGCGATCTGCACGAACTCGGCGCCGCGCTGCCGACATTTCTCGCCAGGGTGCCGGAGTTTGCCGCCTTGGCCTATCTGCCGGATGTCGCACGCCTGGAGTGGCTGCAGCGGACCGCATTGACCGCCGTCGATGCGGCGGAGTTCGACTTTTCGGGGCTGGGAAGCGTTGCGGAGACGGAGTTCGGCAGCCTGCGCTTCCGTCCGGCTCCAGCCACCCCCGCCGAACAGGCATGGGAAGTGGATCAGGAACTGGACGTCGCGGCCTGCCTGCAGCATTTCGTTGCCGTGGGTGTCGTCGATCGTTGGTATGGGATTGCTGTGGAGGGGGAGTCATGAACGGGTATCTGCAATGGGGCCTGAGGCTCTACGGCTATGCGCGCAGGGTGTTGGATTTCTCGGTGCCGGCAGGAGACCTGGCCATTCGCCTGGTCCTGGCGCAGGTGTTCTGGTACGCCGGGCTGGCCAAGCTCGCGAGCATGAGTTCGACGGTGGCGCTGTTCGAATACGTCTACCACGTACCGCTGCTGCCGCCGGTGCTGGCGGCCTGGCTGGGCATGCTGGTCGAGGTGATCTTCTCGGTGTTGCTGGCGACCGGTACGGCGACCCGGTTCACCGCCTTCGTGCTGTTCGTCTACAACATCGTCGCGGTGATTTCCTATCCCGATCTGCACGGTGCGGCGCTCTATCAGCAGTTCCTGTGGGGCGTGCTGTTGCTGGCGCCCATGTTCCACGGCGCAGGCGCCCTGTCGGTGGACTACGCCGCGATGCGCTGGTGGCGGCGTCGCGGCCATGCCGGCGGTGCGCTGCCGGGCCACGCGTCAGGCGGTTGATGCGGTGTGCCGCAGGCGGCCGGCAGGGATGATGCCTGCCTGCCGCCTGCACTTCAGGCCTGTCGGGCCTTCAATTCCAGGCGACGTTTGTGCAGGGTGGGTTCGGTGTAGCCGTTGGGTACCTCGCGACTCCTGAAGATCAGATCGCTGGCGGCCAGGTAGGCGATTCCGTTGAAATCGGGTGCCATGGCGACATACTGCGGATCGCCGGCGTTCTGCGCATCCACGACTGCCGCCATGCGCTTGAGCGTGTCGATGACCTGCTGCTCGCCGACGACGCCGTGGTGCAGCCAGTTGGCGATGTGCTGGCTGGAAATGCGCAGCGTCGCGCGATCCTCCATCAGGCCGGTGTCGTTGATGTCCGGCACCTTGGAGCAGCCGACGCCCTGGTCGATCCAGCGCACCACGTAGCCCAGGATGCCCTGGCAGTTGTTGTCCAGCTCCTGCTGGCGCTCCTCGGCGCTCCAGTCCGCCCGCGGGTCGAGCGGGACGGTGAGAATGCGGCGCAGCGGCGCGGTGTTCCGCGCCGAGAGTTCGCGCTGGCGGGCGAACACGTCGACCTCGTGGTAGTGCATGGCGTGCAGTGTGGCCGCGGTAGGCGAGGGTACCCAGGCGGTGTTGGCGCCGGCCATGGGATGGCCGATCTTGCTTTCCATCATGGCCGCCATCTCGTCCGGCATGGCCCACATGCCCTTGCCGATCTGCGCCTTTCCCGACAGGCCGCAGCGCAGACCGACGTCGACGTTGCGATCCTCGTAGGCCTGGATCCAGTCGGCGTGCTTCATGTCCCCCTTGCGCAGCATGGGGCCGGCTTCCATCGAGGTGTGGATTTCGTCGCCGGTGCGGTCCAGGAAGCCGGTATTGATGAAGATGACGCGCTCCCGGGCCGCCCGGATGCACTCCTTCAGGTTGACGGTGGTGCGTCGCTCCTCGTCCATGATGCCCATCTTGAGCGTGTTGCGCGCCATGCCCAGGGCATCCTCCACCCGTGCGAACAGCTCGGCTGCGAAGGCCACCTCCTCCGGGCCGTGCATCTTCGGCTTGACGATGTACACGCTGCCGCTGCGGGAGTTGCGGATCGGGCCGTCGCCGCGCAGGTCATGCAGTGCGATCAGGGCGCTGACCATGGCGTCGAGCATGCCCTCGAAGACCTCGTCGCCGTTGCTCAGCAGCACTGCGTTGTTGGTCATCAGGTGGCCGACGTTGCGGATCAGTGTCAGGCTGCGCCCGGGCAGGCTCAGCTCACCGCTCTCGGGGGTGGCGTAGACGCGGTCGGGATTGAGCGAGCGGGTCACCTGGCGGCCGCCCTTGGTGAAGCTCGCCTCCAGCGTGCCTTTCATCAGTCCCAGCAGATTGCGGTAGACGGCGGTCTTGTCTTCGGCGTCGACGGCAGCCACCGAGTCCTCGCAGTCCTGAATCGTGCTGACCGCGGCCTCGAGCAGGACGTCCTTCAGGCCGGCGGGATGCTGCTGTCCGATCGGGTGTGCGGCGTCGATCTGCAATTCGATGTGCAGGCCATGGTTGCGCAACAGCACCGCTGCGAGTCTGTTTTCGGCATCGCGGTAGCCGACGAATTGAGCGGGATCGGCCAGCGTGGTTTCGCGGCCGTCCGCCAGCTGCGCCACGCAGCTGGCGTTTCGAAGCCGGTAAGCGACGACGTCACCGTGACTGCCGCTGCTCAGGGGGGCGGCCTGGTCGAGAAAGCCGGCGGCATAGGTGAACACCTGCGCGCCACGGGCGGGATTGTAACCGTCGCCGCGCGCGGTTTCCGGCGTCTCCGCAATGACATCGGTGCCGTACAGCGCATCGAACAGGCTGCCCCAGCGCGCGTTGGCGGCGTTCAGCGCATAGCGTGCGTTGCTGGCGGGCACCACCAACTGCGGACCGGCCAGTGTGGCGATTTCCGGATCGACGTTGGCAGTGTCGATGCTGAAGTCCTCGCCTTCGGGCAGCAGGTAGCCGATCTCGCGCAGAAATGTCTCGTATGCATCCTGGTCGTGGGGATGATCGCGATGTTGCCGGTGCCATTCGTCGATCTGCCGCTGCAACGCGTCGCGTTTCTCCAGCAGGGCCGCATTCCGGGGCGCGAGTTCATGGGCAATCCCGCTGAAGGCGTGCCAGAACGTCTCCGCGTCGATGCCGGTGCCCGGCAGCGCCTCGTCGCGGATGAATGCGTGGAACACGGGGGCGACGGATAGGTCGGCGCATTGGATACGATCGCTCATGATTGTTTGTTCCTCCTGATATTCGTCATGCGAATCAGCTTTTCGGATGTACACGCCTTGGACGCATCTGCTATCTAGTAGACAAGGCTTCAAGTCGTGAAAGGTTGGAATGAGAGATCAGGCAGAAATTATCGCGAACACGATCCTCAAGGGGTTCAATCGGCATTTCAGGCTGTTCCAGAAGATAACTGCCGGGGCCAAGGCCCGTTTCGAGACGGCGGATTGGAAAGGAGTGCAGAAGGCCTCGGCGGATCGCATTTCCTATTACGAAGAGCGCGTGCGCGAGGTAGTCGAGCATTTTCATGGCGATACCGGCATGATCGAGCTTGACGGGCCGCTGTGGCAGGAAGTGAAGCGTCGCTATGTCGATCTGCTGATGTTTCATCCGCAGGCCGAACTCGCGGAAACCTTCTACAACTCGGTTTTTTGCAAACTTTTCGACCGTCGGTATTTCAACAACGACAATATCTTCGTCGAAACCACCCTGGCGGAGACTATTCCGGTTCCCAAGGAGAGCGTGTACCGGAGTTATTTTCCGGGTGTCGACGGCTTGCGCAATACCATTCGAAGGATTCTTTCGGACTTCGGATTCAGCCTGTCGTTCGTCGACATGGACCGAGATATCCTGTTGATGGTCAGGGCCTTTTCCAGACAGTCCGAGCAGGCGAACCATAAGCTGCATCATGTGCGCTTCGATATTCTCAAGTCCGCGTTTTATCGCAACAAAGCGGCCTATATCGTGGGGCGCGTGGTGACGCGCGGCGGCGTTCAGCCGTTCATCATCCCGATTCTGAATCGCGAAGGAATCGGACTCTATATGGATACACTGATCACCGACGCCAACCAGATGACGGTAATTTTCGGGACCTCGCGTGCGTATTTCATGGTCGAGACCCAGGCGCCGTCGGCGCTGGTGTATTTTCTCAAGGAATTGCTGCCGCATCGGAAAGTTGCAGAGCTTTATTCGGCCATCGGATTCCACAAGCAGGGGAAAACGGAATTCTACCGCGAGCTGCTGACGCACATGACGAATTCGTCGGACATGTTCCAGCGCGCAGCGGGCGTCAGGGGGATGGTGATGGAGGTGTTTACGCTGCCTTCGTTTCCCTATGTTTTCAAGGTCATAAAAGACCGCTTCCCGCCCGGCAAGGACTTTTCGCGTGCCATCGTCGAACGTCGCTACCAACTGGTCAAGAAACACGACCGGGTGGGGCGCATGGCCGATACAATGGAGTATTCCGATGTAGCCTTGCCACTTGCGCGCATCGATCCGGTGTTGCTCGGGGAGCTGAAGCAGAGCATTGCGTCGTCGCTCGAGTTCGACGGAGATCTGCTCGTCATCAAACATCTGTATATCGAACGTCGACTGACGCCACTGAATATCCATATCAAGGATCTGGACGAGGCCGCTCAGCGTGACGTCATTTTCGATTACGGCGTGGCGCTGAAGGACATGATGGCGGCCAACATCTTTCCGGGCGACATGCTGCTGAAGAATTTCGGCGTGACGCGTCAGGGTCGAGTGGTGTTCTACGACTACGACGAGGTGCAGTACTTGCTTGATGTGAATTTCAGGAAGATTCCGAAGCCGCAGACGCCGGAGCAGGAAATGTCCGGAGAGCCTTGGTATTCGGTGGGGCCGAACGACATCTTTCCCGAGGAGTTCGTGACGTTCATCATGCCGCAGCCAGGCATGCGGCAGATGTTCGTGGGCATGCACGCCGAACTGCTCGATGCGGCGTACTGGCGCGAGGTTCAGGAGGGCATTCGCGCGGGCAGGATTGCCGATGTCTTTCCTTATCCTCAGTCGCAGCGCTTCATCCACGAATATGCGCTCCAGGGCGAGGTTCAGGAATTCGGCGGCGACAGCAGCACGATGCCGTCTTCGTCGGCATATAGTTGATCGCCCGGGAAAAAATCCACGCCGAGAAAACTGATCGGAGCCGTTGTCCACGGCTTTCTGTGCCAATATGTCCCCGATCAGCGCGCAGCGCAGCGAGCCGCTACCGTCGACCACTAGCACCCGGCCGTGGCCGGGCTGCGATACGCACTCGCGTACGCGGGAGTTGTCATCATGGCAGCGCACGGTTTCGACCGGGCCCGCAAAGGCCCGGCGTCCACCGAAATCTGCCAGCCCAGGTGCGCAGACCTGAAGCCGGTCGCCGAATTCGTCATAGAGATCGGCAGTTTTGAAACCGGTCGTTTTCGCGTCGGATGTCATTGCTCATGCCCCGCGAAGGGGTGACGTCCTTGTCCAGAGTCATCCTTGATTTTGCGGTTTGACACCGTCTCGCTTCAGCGACCGGCGGCGGCAGTGAACTGGGCTTCTTCCGTGGAGCCCGTGAGTGCCGTCACCGACGAAGTGCCGCCCTGTATGGTCGTGGTGACGTCGTCGAAGTAGCCTGCACCGACTTCCTGTTGGTGCGAGACGAAGGTGTAGCCCTTGTCGCGCGCGGCGAACTCGGGTTGCTGCACCTTCTCGACGTAGTGCTTCATACCTTCGCCGCGCGCGTAGTCGTGCGCGAGGTCGAACATGTTGAACCACATGTTGTGGATGCCGGCGAGGGTGATGAACTGGTACTTGTAGCCGTACTCGGACAGTTTGTCCTGGAACTCTGCGATGGTCTTGTCGTCCAGGTTCTTTTTCCAGTTGAACGACGGCGAGCAGTTGTACGCCAGCAGCTTGTCGGGATTGTCTGCCAGCACTTCTTCGGCGAATTCGCGTGCGAAGCCCAGGTCGGGGGTGCCGGTTTCGCACCACACCAGATCGGCATAAGGGGCGTAGGCCTTGCCGCGCGAGATGGCCTGCTCCAGACCGTTGCGCACTTCGTAGAAGCCTTCGGAGGTACGCTGGCCGGTGACGAAGGGACGGTCGTACGCGTCCACGTCGGAGGTCAGCAGGGTGGCGGCCTCCGCGTCGGTGCGCGCCAGCACCAGGGTCGGAACGCCGCAGACATCCGCCGCCAGGCGCGCGGCAACCAGCTTCTGTACCGCCTCCTGAGTAGGAACCAGCACCTTGCCGCCCATATGGCCGCATTTTTTCACCGCGGCGAGCTGGTCTTCGAAGTGCACGCCGGCCGCACCGTTGGCGATCATGTTCTTCATCAGTTCGAAGGCGTTGAGCACGCCGCCGAAACCGGCTTCCGCATCGGCGACGATGGGCAGGAAGTAATCGATGAAGCCTTCGTCGCCGGGCTCCAGGCCACGGCCCCACTGAATCTCGTCGGCACGCTTGAAGGCGTTGTTAATGCGCCGGACCATGGTCGGGACCGAGTCGTAGGCGTACAGCGACTGATCCGGATACATGGTTTCGGAGGTGTTGCCGTCGGCGGCGACCTGCCAGCCGGACAGATAGATCGCTTCCACGCCGGCCTTGGCCTGCTGCACCGCCTGACCGCCGGTGATGGCGCCGAGGCAGTTGACGTAGCCTTTCCGGGCACCGCCGCGGACCAGCTTCCAGAGCTGTTCTGCGCCGTTGCGGGCGTAGGTGTATTCGGGCTGCACCGAGCCGCGCAGACGTACGACGTCTGCGGCGCTATAGCCACGCTTCACGTTTTTCCAACGCGGATTTTCGAGCCAATCCTTCTCGATCTGGGCAATCTGTTCGCTACGTTTGCTGGCGCACATGGCGTGTCCCCCGTGATATGACTGATTCGGATGTGTCGGCGGCGGGTTCTTTCCGATTGCTGACCCGCATCGTTCAATCCTTGACTCCTCGGAAGCCAGTGTAGTGGGACAGGGTATAATTCAGCCAATTTATTGTTGTTATCTTCGTAATTCATGGTGTGAATATGAATATCGAGAAGTTCGATCTGAACCTGCTGCTCTATCTGGACGTCTTGCTGCGCGAGCAGAACGTGACCCGGGCCGCTTCACGCCTGCGCATCACCCAGCCGGCGATGAGCAACGGCCTGAAGCGCCTGCGTACGCTGCTGAACGATCCGATACTGGTGCGAACCTCGGTCGGCATGGTGCCTACCGAGCGCGCCCTGAGGCTGCAGCCGGTGGTGCGTGGCGTGCTGCTGACGCTGGAGGAGACGCTGCAGCCGGATCACGCGTTCAAGCCGGAAGCCAGCCGGCGCGTTTTCCGCATCATGGCCAGCGACTATGCGGCGAGCACGCTGGTTCCGGCGCTGCTGAAGCGTTTGACGGACGTGGCGCCCGAAGTCGCGCTGGATATCATGACGCCCAGCGACGTCACCATTCACGAGGTGGAGAGCGGGAAGGTGGATATGGCCTTGAACCGTTTCGACGACCTGCCGCTGTCTTTCCACCAGTCCACGCTATGGACGGACGATTTCTGCTGCCTGGTGCATGCGGACAGCGCATTCGTCGAACGTCCGGATTTGGAGAACTATCTGGCGGCCCGGCACGTGTGGGTCAGCAAGACCGGCTTCGGTGTCGGCGTCGGCATGGACACCGAAGACGTGCAGAAACTCGGTTGGGTGGACGAGGCCCTGGCGGTGCTGGGCGCCAAGCGCAACATCAGCGTGTTTACGCGCAACTATCACGTCGCCATGCACCTGACCCGCGAGCCCGGCCTGGTCGCTACGCTGCCCGGCCGCGCGGCGCGCCTTTACGGTGGCGATCCGCAACTGCGGATCATTCCGCCGCCGTTCGTTATTCCGCCATTCGAGCTGAAGATGATCTGGAGTCCATTGTTGAACAAGGACGCCGGTCACGTGTGGCTGCGCGGCCTGATCCGGGAAACGGCGGCCGCCGGCGCGTAGCCGGGGTCGCGCGGCTTCATTCTTCGACAGGCACCTGCGCTAGCACGTGATCCAGCCAGCGGGCGCTGAGCCGGTCCGATAGGCGGTTCTGCGACTGGCGGGCAGCGAGGTTGCCGACGTCGATCCAGGCCAGCGGCTGGTCCTGCTCGGCGCAGGAGAACACCGCGCGCGTGCGTTCACCGGTCTCGGGGTCGATCTGCCATTGCAGGCACTGTCCGCAGACGCCCTTTAGCATGCACTGCATCGGGCTGCCGACCGTGCCGTAGGCCTGCACGCCGGGCTTGAATGCCTCGTGTAGCCGGCCTTCCGGCTGCAGTGCCTGCTGGAACGCGCCGAGCAAGCCGGTCGAACCCATCACCATGATCTGATCGACGCTTGCCAGCGGCGTATGCGCCTGATCGTCGCCGGTGAGTGCGCCGCGGGCGTAGCGTTGCAGCAGATCGACCACGTCGCGGGCCTCGATGCTGATGTCCTGTGGCCGGCGGGCGTCGATCTGGCGGCCTGAGCTGACCGCCCAGATGATTTGGTCGGCGGCCTGTTCGAGTTCGTCCTGGCGGTCGAGTTCGTGCGCGGAGCTGAAAGCGCCGACGTAGATCACGCGGTTGCCGGCAGCGCGCAGGGCGGGGCCCAGATCCAGCATCACCGCAGCGCCCCAGCGGCCGGCGACGATGAGCACCGTCTTGCCCTCGGGTATGTGCGCCGGGGCGCCGGTTGGGCCCATGAGCACCACGGGTTCGCCTTGCTTGAGGCGGCCGGTGAGGCGCGGGCCGCTGCCCCACTGCAGCACCAGCAGACGGATGCGATCGCCCTTGACGCCGGTCCCGCTGACGGTGATGACCGGGATCTGCAGCCGAGTTCCGGCGACGGTCGGGCTGTTGCTTTCGAAGGTCTGCAGGCGGAAGAACTGGCCGGGGCGGAAGTTGCGCGCAGCCATAGGGGCACGCACCCAGAGTTCGACCACCGCCGGGCTTGGATGCAGCACTTCGGCCACGGTAGCGGTGAGACGGTCGTGCAGGCGCGCGGCGAAGGCGTCGTAGGCCTCATCATCGTGCGCAGGCAGGGTATTCAGTGAGCGCATGACGCCGCCGTAGCTGCGCTTGGCGGAGGCGATGGCCTTGACCACGCTGCCGTTGAACACGGGGTTTGTATCGCCCAGGAAGGTGATCTTGCGGCCTTCGTGCTCGTAGGAGGTGAAGCCGCCGAACTCGTTGCTCTTGCAGTGTTCGGCGACACCGACCGGCTGCAGGCTGCCGGTGTGGTTGCGGTGCGGCTTGTAGTGTGTGCCCTCGAGTTCGAAGGTGTTCGGGTACTCGCGCTCGTAGAGCGTGTTGGGCACGGTGCCGGCGGCGGCGAATACGGCACGTGCGGGCAGACGCACTTCCTCGTTGGTGCCAATCCAGCGGCCTTCCTCGGCCACCACGCGGCGGAATACCACGGCTTCGGTGTGCTGGTGTTCGTCGAGTTCGACGCGCAGCGGATCCAGTCCTTCGGCGTAGTAAATGCCTTCCTCTGCGGCCTTGGTGATCTCCTCGTGATTGCGCAGATAGGCGGGGGAGGCGTTCATGCCCTTGCGGTAGGCCAGGGTGACGCCACCCCATTCGCGCAGCAGGTGGATGAATTCGGGGGCACGTCCTTCGGCGGCTGCGCGTTCGCGTTCGGCACGCACCGCGCGGCCGTGGCCGAGGAACTCCTCCAGCACGCCTTGATCTTCGGGCATGAGGCCGGGCAGCACTTCGCCGTCGCTGCCCGCGGCCTGCAGCGTCTCGTAGCGCTGCAGCACCTTTTCGACCTGCTTGATGTAGTACGCCTGCACCTCGGTGGCGGTGTCGATGGCGGTGAGGCCGCCGCCGATGACCACGGCGGGCATGCGCACCTGCAGGTTGGCGAGGCTGTCCTCCTTGCCGGCGCCGGTCAGCTGCAGCGCCATCAGAAAATCGCTGGCCTGGCGCATGCCGCGGGCCAGGCTGTTGCCGATCGGAATCACGCGCGGCAGGCCGGCGCCGGTGGCCAGGCAGACGTGGTCGAAACCGAGGCGCCAGGCATCTTCCAGCGTCAGCGTGCCGCCCAGGCGGACGCCGCCGAAGGCCTGGAAGGTCGGACGGCGCAGCAGCGTGAGATAGATCAACTTGAGGAAGTTTTTGTCCCAACGGGGCGTGATGCCGTATTCGGCGACGCCGCCGAAGCCGAGCAGGATGCGCCGATCCAGCGGTTCGACCAGCTCGTTCCAGTCGCGCACCGGTTCGTCGATCAACTGCTGCGGAAGCGGCTCGATCTTGAGGCCGTCGATGCCGACCACGGCACAGCCTTCCTGCGTGAGGTGGTGCGCCATGGTGAAGCCGGCCGGTCCCAGGCCGGCGATAAGCACGCGGCGGCCGGTGTATTCCCGCATTACCGGCTGCTTGGCGCGCAGCGGATTCCAGCGCGTGAGCAGATCGTAGAGTTCGACGCCCCAGGGTAGGTCAAGGATGTCGGTCAATACGCGGGTCTCGATCTGCGGAATGTTGACCGGATCCTGCTTCTGGTAGACGCAGGCCTTCATGCAGTCGTTGCAGATGCGATGGCCGGTGGCCGGAATCATCGGGTTGTCGCGCATGGCGACGGCCAGCGCGGCCAGAGGGCGGCCGTCGCGGCGCAGTAGGTGCATCTCGGAAATCTTCTCTTCCAGCGGGCAGCCGGTCAGGGTGTTGCCCAGCGGGTCCTGCTTGAGGCCCAACTCGGGGCTGCCTTTCTTTTCCGGGAAGCCCTTGGAGCAGAAGTCGCCGTCATGATCGTGGCAGAAGATGCAGTAGTTGACCTGGTCTTGCACTTCACGCTGACCGGCGCGGGTGTCGGTCAGCGCGAAGCCGTCGCGCGGGCGCCAATGGACGGGCTGTGCCTGGAGACGGCCGTGCGCGTCGCCAGGCGCTTCTTGCAACTCGACCAGGCGCGCGTGATCCACGCGGCCCGGCAGGCGGAAGCTTGCCCAGCCGGAGACCAGTTCCGGTTCTTTGAGCGTGACGACGGCCCACTGGATCAGACGGTCGAGGTCTTCGTTGGCCTCGGGGTCATTGACCAGACGGTCGAAGAGCAGGGCGGTACCGAGTTCCATATCGTCGGAGGCGAGTTCTGCGGCGCGTTCGGCAACCCAGGCGTGTAGTTCCTCGCGGCTGACCGTGACCTGGCCGCGGTAGCGGCGGGCGCGGCGCGACACCAGGCCGGCCTTCATGCGCATGACCGGGTCCTGGGCGAGAATTTCCGCGCGCAACTCGTCGATTTCCGTTTCGACCGTGAACATGCGGACGATGAAGTCCTCGACATGCGCGGCGACGGCGATGAGCCATTCACTGAGAGCGCTGTCTTCGGCCTGCCCTCCGGCACGGAAAGCCAGCAACTGCCCGGCGAGTTCCGGCGCCTTGGCACTCAATTCCTCCAGAAAAGCGGCGTCGAATCGGGCGAGTCCCTGCGCCGTACGCAGATCGGCATAGTCGAGTTCGAGGCGTTCCAGTCCGGGGAAGCGGGCGGTCGAGGGCATGGTGTCTCCCAAGGGGAAAAAGGACGAATATTACTCTCTCATGATGCAAATTTCAGGTCCGCGGGATGCGGGAGGGAGAATCGTTCCTGTGCCGTTGCCGTGATTGCGCGGGCGGAGCGATACATGGGGCGGGGCGTGCGTGGGGCTGGGTGTCCCGGCGCCCCTGGGATGGGGCGCCGGGGGGCTTCATGACTTGTTTTTTAGCGGGCAGGTATTGATGCCGAACAGGGTGTAGGCGCCGCAGTAGCCGACAATGCCGGTTAACAACGGGACGACGCCGATCCAGCCCCAGGGCGACTGTAGGCCGATGAAAACCTGGGAGATGAGCAACAGGCCGATAACGATGCGGATCACGCGGTCGATGCCGCCGACGTTCATCTTCATGCTTGTATCCTCCGGACGTGATTTGATGCGTGGCGAAAACAGCGTGTGCGATGTCGCATAGCTGAGTGGGCTCATTATGCTCCCGGCAGGTTTTCGCTTCGGTGACTAGATCACCGTTCGAGGGTAGGTCGTTCAGATGATTTCGCCGCGAGCCGCTGCAATGCCGCCGGCTCGAGAATCTCGAGTTCTCCGCGTCCGACTCGAACCCAGCCACAATCCGAGAAATGCTTCAGTACGCGGCTGACCACCTCGCGTGCGCTGCCGAGTTCAACCGCCAGCGCCTGGTGCGTGATGGTCATGCGCGTTTCGGAGCCGGCAAGTCCGAGCAGCCGTCTGGCAAGTCTCGAATCGAAGCGCTCGAACGCGATTTCCTCGACCAGCTGCAGCAGAGCTGCAAGGCGTTCGCCGTAAGAGGCGAAAACGAATCGCCGCAGCGGGTCCGAAGCTTCGAGAGCGGCGCGAAAGGCGGCTGCGGGGATGGCCGCGGCGAGCACTTCGGTTTCCGTGATGCCTTCGGCCGTATAGTGCCCGTGTGCCAACAGGCAGGTCGTGGTCAACACGCAGGACTCGCCGGGGGCGACCCGGTACAGCACGATTTCGCGGCCGCTGGCCGAAAGCTGCTGTACGCGTATGCTGCCGTCTATGATCAGCAGATAATTGTGGCAGGCTTGGCCGCTTTCGAATACCCGCGTGTCGGTGGGAGCGCGGACGATTTCAGCTGCGTCCAGCGCATGCAGTCCTGCCGGATCGTCGATCTCGCGCAGGGCCGGGAAGTGTTCGAGCCAGGAGCGTGTGTCCATGAGCTGCCGTCCGCTGTCCGCCGGGTCGTTCAGTCCCGGTAGCGCAGCAGGATCTCGTCGTAGTCGTCGATGCGGCGATCGCGCAGGAACGGCCACATGCGGCGCACCTGTTCGCTGCGCTGCATGTCGATGTCGGCGAGCAGCACACAGGGCGCGTCGGATGGCGCTTCGGCGAGGAGTTCGCCCTGCGGGCCGCAGACGAAGCTGGCACCCCAGAACTGCGCGTCGGCCAGCACGCCGCTCGGGTCCGATTCCGGGCCGACGCGGTTGCAGGCCAGCAGAGGCAGGCCGTTGGCTACGGCATGGCCGCGCTGCACCAGACGCCAGGCGTCGAGCTGTCGGACATGCTCGTCTTCCGGTTCCTCGGGGTGCCAGCCGATGGCGGTGGGGTAGAGCAGCAGCTCGGCACCGGCCAGGGCCATGAGCCGGGCCGCCTCCGGGTACCATTGGTCCCAACAGACGAGTACGCCGAGCCGTCCGACGCTGGTGTCGATCGGTTCGAAGCCGAGGTCGCCGGGCGTGAAGTAGAATTTTTCGTAGTAGCCGGGATCGTCAGGAATGTGCATCTTGCGGTAGATGCCGGCGACGCTGCCGTCACGTTCGAGCACCACGGCGGTGTTGTGATAGATGCCGGCGGCGCGGCGCTCGAAGATCGAACCGACGATCACGACGCCGTGCCTGCGGGCCTCTTCGGACAAAGCGGCGACGGTCGGTCCGTCCAGGGGTTCGGCCTGGTCGAAGACTTCGGCGTCTTCGGTCTGGCAGAAGTACAGTCCGGCGTGCAGCTCCTGCAGCAGGACCAATTCGGCGCCCTGCTCGGCGGCTTCCTGAATGCCGTGGATGCTCGTGGCGAGATTGGCTTCGCGGTCGGCCGAGTTGGCTTGTTGGATGAGTGCGACGCGCATGGCTGGGGCCTCTAGCGATCGTGGGGGGTGAGCACGCCGAATGGCAATTGCATGGTCAGGCAGTGCAGGCTGCCGTACTGCTGGATGATCGGTATGCAGTTGATGCCGATGATTTCGCGGCCGGGAAAGGCGCTGCCCAGAATCTCCATGGCGGCCTCATCGTGCACCGGATCGTCGTAGGTTGGCATGAGCACGGCGTGGTTGATGATCAGGAAATTGGCATAGGTCGCCGGCAGACGCTGGCCGTCATGTTTGTAGTGCGCCTTGGGCATTGGCAGGGGCAGTAGCCGGTAGGGTTCCCCGGCAGCGTCGCGCAGCGCCATGAGTTCGGTTTCCATGGCCTGCAACTCGGCATGGTGCTCGTCGGTCGGGTCGCCGCAGTGCACGTAGGCGATGGTGTGTTCGTCGCAGAAGCGGGCCAGCGTGTCGATATGGCCGTCGGTGTCGTCGCCTGCCAATGCGCCGTGGTCTAGCCACAGAATCCTGTTGACTCCAAGGGTTTCACGCAGTTCGGCTTCGATGGCAGTCTCGTCGAGGCCCTTGTTGCGGGTCGGGGTGAGCAGGCAGTGACGTGTGGTCAGGAGCGTGCCCGCGCCGTCGGTATCGATGGAGCCGCCTTCGAGGATCAGCCCGACCTGCTCCAGCGGCGTGTCGCCAAAGGCGCCGCCAGCGGCGACGGTGCGGTTGATGGCGTCGTCCTGCGCATAGGCATATTTGCCTCCCCAGGCATTGAAAGCGAAGTCTAGCAGGCGTGGTATGCCGTTCTGAAGTATGGCTATGGGGCCATGGTCGCGCGCCCATGTGTCGTCCGAAGGGGCGATCGCCAAGTGCAGGCGCGGTTGCGGACAGCCGCCTTTACGCAGGATCGCTTCGACGTGGCTGCGGTGGTCCGCGTCGCGGCAGACGACGAGCAAGTCTTCGCGCGTGCAGATGGTGTTGGCGATTTCGAGGTAGACGCTTTCGACGGCGGTCAGCTGCGGAGCCCAGAACGTGCGGTCGTGCGGCCAGGTGAGCATGACGCCGCTTTGCGGGGCCCATTCCGCAGGAAGGGTCCGTTGGGTTTCGGTGTGGGTCACGGTGTGTCCGGAGGTCAGGGTTTTGCGGCCGTTTTGCCGGTGTGTACCACGGTGTGGATGACGTGCTTGTCCGCGAAGTAGACGGTGTAGTCCGCGTAGATCCAACGCGCGATGGTCGGGTAGTTGGGAGCCGTCGGGGTCGGGGCCAGTTTCTTGAGCGGCGTTCCGAACTGGCTGCGTACCTGCTGCATGGTCATGCCGCGGGTCGGCTGCTTCGACAGCGTCGAAGCTTGGGCGTGTCCGTTGGGCAGGATGATGACCTGGGCCAGCGCGGGCGAGGCGAGGGTCAGTCCGAGCAGAGCCGTCAGGCTGAGTTGTAGGACGCGCGACATGGTGCTCTCCAGTCAATTGTTCGAATTGTGTATGTCAGTCTCCCGGGAACCATCGACCAGGCCCGTGCCGGTACAGGTTGAGCGGGCGCTGTACACGGCCGGCGGCGGTTTTTGGGACTGCCCTCGTGACTATAGCCTTTTGGAGTTTCAAATTGCACTGGCCGTTGATGGGAGACATTGAACTGTCGCGGACTAAGTATGGTGTTCGTTCGCTTGAGCGCTGGCATGAGGTGGGTCCGGTTCTAGGCAAAGGTGATCGATGTCCAGGGGCCCTATCCCACATGAATATCCACCGCAAGCCTGTTAACTGGTCATATCAC
This sequence comes from Acidihalobacter sp., assembly GCF_037381185.1. NCBI lineage: Bacteria > Pseudomonadati > Pseudomonadota > Gammaproteobacteria > Chromatiales > Ectothiorhodospiraceae > Acidihalobacter > Acidihalobacter sp. Next base: position 57,908 of record NZ_JARRQY010000007.1, on the reverse strand, counting down.
TATGGTTTAATCGCCCGCTATGTTCCGACCTCTCGAACTCAGCATCGGACTGCGTTACACGCGAGCCAAGCGGCGCAATCATTTCATTTCCTTCATTACGCTGATCTCCATGCTTGGCATTGCGCTGGGCGTGACGGCCTTGATCACCGTGCTGTCGGTCATGAACGGTTTCGAGCGTGAACTGCAGAGCCGTATTCTTGGATTCGCTTCCGACGTTACGGTGCGCGAGTTCAGTGGCGGGCTCAAGAATTGGCAGGAGTTGAGCAAGCGTGTCGGCAAGGCTCCGGGAGTGACCGGTGTGGCGCCATACGTGCAGGGCGAGGCCATGGTCTCGGCCGGCCGTGCGGTCAGCGGCACGGTTCTGCGCGGCGTGCAGCCTTCGCGCGAAGGTGCGGTTTCAAAAGTCGGCAGCGATATGGTTTCCGGTTCGCTGGCGGCGCTCAAGCCTGGCGGTTTCGGCATCGTGCTGGGTAAGGATCTGGCCGCTTATCTGGGCGTGAGCTTGGGCGATCACGTTACCGTCATCACGCCTGATGCGACGGTCACGCCGGCAGGAGTTCTGCCGCGTTTCCGGCGTTTCACCGTGGTCGGCGTCTTTTCCGCCGGTATGTATCAGTACGACCGCGGCATGGCCTTCATCGACATGCAGGACGCCTCGCGTCTGTTCCGCCTCGACGGCGTCACCGGCTTGCGACTTAAACTGAATAAGGTGATGCAGGCACCCGAGGTGGCTGCGCGCCTGAGCAGCACGCTGGGACCGAATTACTGGGTTACCGACTGGACTCGGGAAAACGCCAACTTCTTTCATGCGGTGCGCACGGAGAAGACGGTCATGTTCGTGATCCTGTTCCTGATCGTGGCGGTCGGTGTGTTCAACATCGTGTCGACGCTGGTCATGGTGGTCAACGACAAGCAGGCCGACATCGCCATTCTGCGAACGCTGGGCATGTCACCGGGGCGGGTGATGAGGGTGTTCGTCATCCAGGGCACGGTGATCGGCCTGGTGGGCGTGCTGGTCGGGATCGCCGGTGGCGTCGTGCTGTCGCTCAACGTGGAAACCATCGTTCCGGCGATCGAGCGGGTGTTCCATGTGCAATTCCTTTCGCCGCAGGTGTACTACATCAGCCAATTGCCGTCCTATCTGGAATGGCGCGACGTGCTGCATATCGGCGTGATCGCTTTCGTGCTGACCGTGCTGGCGACCATTTACCCGGCCCTGCGTGCGGCACGCACGCAGCCGGCCGAAGCGTTGCGATACGAATAACGGATCAACCATGGTCTTAGACGCTCTTTCCTCCAACGAGCCCGTGCTGCGCGTAAGCGAGCTGAGAAAGACTTACCGGGAGAGCGAGCTCTCGGTGGAGGTGCTGCGCGGCATCAGCTTCTCGCTGATGCCGGGAGAGAAAGTCGCCATCGTCGGCAGTTCGGGCAGCGGCAAGAGCACATTGTTGCATCTGCTCGGCGGGCTGGATACGCCCAGTACCGGCAGCACCGAGGTGTGCGGCAAGGACATGAGCAAGCTGTCCGACCGCCAGCGCGGCGAGCTGCGCAACGAGTCTCTGGGTTTCGTCTACCAGTTCCACCACCTATTGCCGGAGTTCACGGCGCTGGAAAACGTAGCCATGCCGCTGATGATCCGCGGCACGCACACGGCGCAGGCCGAGCAGCGCGCGCGGATGCTGCTGGAGCGGGTGGGCATGTTGGGCCGCACCGAACATAAACCGGGCGAGTTGTCCGGCGGCGAGCGCCAGCGCGTGGCCATCGCCCGTGCAGTGATTACGGAGCCGCGCGCCGTGCTGGCCGACGAACCTACGGGCAATCTCGATCGCAAGAATGCGGAGCAGATCTTCCGTCTGCTGCTGCGGCTCAACGAGGAACTCGAGACGGCGCTGGTCATCGTGACCCACGATCCTTTGCTGACCCGGCGCATGGACCGTGTGCTGCGTCTCGACGACGGCCAGCTCTACGTCAGCAGTTGACGGCCCAGCGTCAGGCCGTAGGCAATGACGCCTGGAGCCTGGAACAGTGGCAGCAGAGCTTCGCCGATGATGAGACCGCTGCCGGTCACGGCCCAGTGGCGATCGACGATTCCCCCCAATGCCTGACCGAACAGTCGACTCAGGCGGTAGCCGGCCCAGGCCAGTACGACGAACAGCAGTGCGCTGACCGGGTCGGGCAGGTAATCCAGAGGCGCCGTGGCCAGCCAGTGTGCGATCAGCATCAGCAGGGCTGCCGTCTGCAATGGCAGTAAAAGGGCCTGTAGCCCGGCCGGGCGCGCGACCCATGGCAGCGCCAATGCCAGCAGGGTGGCTAGATTGATCAATGCGCCCAGATGCGAACCACCGCCCGTAACTTTTGCCGGGTTCAGGGGGTATGCCAGGCCCAGCAGGGCGGGAAGCGCGATCAGCACGAAGGCGACCAGCAATAGCGCATGCGCCAGCGGGCGGCCGAGGTAGCGCAGTATCCACGCGCCGAGCGCGGCATGTTCGGCGTGCTGGCGTAGCCACTCGAGGCCTAGCGGCGCCGCCGCGGTGCCCAGCGCATAGACCAGCCCGCCGCCCAGAAGCCTGCGGTTCGCCGGAGCCTCGAACAAGGTCATTTGCGCGCCGTCAGACGACGCTTGCGGCGTTGTTCCCAGCGGTGCACCACGTTCAGGCGCCAGAACAGTTGCATGCCGATGTAGCCGAGCAACGCTGAGACGGTGCTGAGCAGCAGGCTGCCGACCAGCAGCGGTTTCCATACGCGCAGGAACTCTCCGCCGAACCATTCCAGGGAGAGATTGAACGCGGGCATGCCGTGCGAGGGAATACCGACTATCAAACTGCCGAGTTTGTAGGCGAAAAAGAAGATCGGGGGCATGGTCAGCGGGTTGCTGAGCCAGACCAGCGCGACGGCTATCGGGAGATTGACCCGCACGGCGATGGCGACCATCGCGGCAAGCACCATCTGGAACGGCATGGGTAGAAACGCCATGAACAACCCGACCGCGAAACCTCCCGCGACGGAATGACGGTTCAGATGCCAGAGGTTGGGGTCGTGCAGCAGGGTCCCAAGGAAGCGCAGAGACTTGTGTTCGCGTACCGTCTGGTAATTGGGAAACAGGCGCCGGATGATGTGCTTGGCCATGTCGCGCGATGGATCCGTGTCGGGCAAAAGTTGGAGAGCACATACATTATGGCATTCGGCCGTTGTTGCGTATGACGGTGAATGCAAAAAACTGTTCAGGTTGGCGCTGTGTTCGGGGATGACCACAGGAGCGTGAAGGGGGAAACATGATGGCAGTGGCGTGTGCAGTGCAGCGCTAGGCCTGTTGATCGGCATCTTCGCCGCTCAACAGTTCATGCATCCGCCGTCGCTCTGGTGGGCGGTGGCTTTGCCTCTGCTCGCCGTACCGGCATGGCGGCATCCCGTCTCGAAAACGCTGCTCTGGGTCGGTGTGGGACTGGCCTGGGCAGCGTGGCGTGCCGGTGTACTGTTGGGGCCTGTCTGGCCGGAGCAGGCGATGAGACAGGACGCCGTGCTGAGCGGTTACGTTTCCTCTATTCCTCAGGTTTCCGCGCATAGCCTGCGTTTCAGGTTCCGGGTCGAGGCCGCTAGCCTGCACGGGCGGGCGCTTCAGGAATTTCCGTCCGTGGTAAGGCTGAGTTGGCATGGCGCCGCGCCGCGCTTGAGGCCGGGTCAGCGCTGGCGGTTGGGCGTGCGGCTGAAGCCGCCGAATGGTTTCATGAATCCGGGGGGCTTCGACTACGAGAGATGGCTGTTTCGTCAGGGCATTCGCGCCACGGGCTATGTGCGCCCGCACGGAGCGCAGCGCCAGCCGGGACTGAGTCTAACGCCGTCGGTGCGTCTGAGCCGCCTGCGTATGGAATTGGCGCAGCGAATCGCCGCGGTGGTGCCCGAGGGTGACGGACGCGGCGTGCTCATGGCGCTGACGCTCGGTATTCGCGACGGCATACCACAAACCCGCTGGCAGACCCTGCTGGATACGGGGACCAATCACCTCATCGCCATCTCGGGGCTGCACGTCGGCATGGTCGCGGCGGTGATCGGGTTGCTGATGCGTCGACTGTGGGCCCTGGTGCCGCGCCTGACCCTGTTGCTGGCCGCGCCGCGCGCGGCGGCGTTGTGCGCCCTGATCGCGGCTGGCTGTTATGCCGCATTGGCCGGTTTTACGGTTCCGACGCAGCGTGCTCTGCTGATGCTCGCCATTGTACTGGGTGGTGTGCTGTTGTGGCGCCGTGCCCGGCCTGCATGCTCGCTTTCCACCGCTTTGCTGGCCGTGCTGCTGCTTGATCCTCTCGCGGTCATGGATGCCGGTTTCTGGCTGTCTTTCGCTGCCGTCGCGGTGATTCTCTATGCCGTCACGGGCCGCTTCGAGGCAGGCTGGCTGCGCACCTGGGGGCGGGTGCAGTGGGGGCTTCTGCTGGGCCTGCTGCCGCTGACGGCGCTGCTGTTCCAGCGTGTCGCGCCGATCGCCCCGCTGGCGAATCTTCTGGCGGTGCCATGGGTGGGGTTAGTCGTCGTGCCGCTGGCGCTGCTCGGCCTGTTGCTGCTTGGAATCTGGCCAGCCGCCGGCGGCCTTCTGTTGGCGCTTGCCGGGGCGGCGCTGGGACCGTTGTGGCCGGTGTTGGAATTTCTCGCTGCGCTGCCGGGCGCACATCTGCGTCTGGGCGTGCCGTCGCTGACGGCGCTGGGATTTGCGTTGTGCGGTGTCGTCTGGATGCTCGCGCCGCGCGGATGGCCGGCACGCTGGCTCGGCGTGGTCATGGCAGGCCCCTTGTTGTGGCCGCCGTCAGTGCATCCGCCGCCCGGTGATTGGCGCCTGACGTTGCTCGACGTGGGGCAGGGCATGTCCGCGGTGGTGCAGACCGCGCGTCACACCCTGGTGTTCGACGCCGGTCCTCGCTTCAGTCCCCGGTTCGATACGGGCGAGGCGGTGGTCGCGCCGTACCTGCGCAGCCGTGCTCTGCGGCATCTGGACCTCGTGGTGATCAGTCATGACGACAATGATCACAGCGGTGGCGTGGAATCTCTGCTGAAGGCTTATCCGCATACGCGGGTGCTCGCCTCGAATGCGGTTGCGTGGAAAGGTTCCGAAGCGTGTAGGGCGGGGCAAGGGTGGACCTGGGATGGGGTTCGCTTCGAGATGCTTTCCCCTTCGGCACGGAGCAGCGGCGGGCGTAACGATCGCAGCTGCGTGCTGCGTATCTCGGGAGCTGGCGGCAGTGCACTGCTGCTGTCGGATATCGAAGCCGAGGCTGAACACAGGCTGGTAGGCCGATGGGGCGGGCGTCTTGCCTCCGACGTGATGATCGTGCCGCATCATGGCAGCGCCACTTCGTCCACGGAGTTGTTCCTCGATGCCGTGCATCCCAAGCTTGCCTTGCTCAGCCGCGGATTCGGCAATCGATTCGGCTTCCCTAAGTCCACGGTCATGCGGCGTTATGCCGTACGCGGAATAGCCATTGCAGATACCGCTGACTCCGGCGCCCTAGCCGTGAGTTTCAGCAGTGCGGAGGGAGTGCGGCTGTTGCCCGGATACCGTGAGAAGGCAGGCCGGTATTGGAATCGCCTGCAATGAAGTGTGTATGATTCGGCCTCGCCGAGTAATCCCATAAATCGAGAGGCGTACACGTGTTCGAGATAGTCAAAGCCGGTGGCTGGCTGATGCTTCCGATCATCGCCGCGTCTATACTGGCGCTGGCGATCATCCTGGAGCGTTTCTGGACGCTGCGCCGCGCACGCATCATTCCTCACGGTTTGCTTGAGTCCATCGTGAAGCAGCTCAAGGCCGGCGAGTTGAACGCCGAGCGGCTGCAGGCCATCGAGAGCGCTTCGCCACTGGGACAGATCCTCGCTACCGGCCTGCGCAACCGCAATCGTACGCATGAACTGATGAAGGAGCGCATTGAGGAAAGCGGGCGCCAAGTGGTTCATGAACTCGAGTGCTACCTCAATACGCTGGGGACGATCGCGGCCGTCTCGCCCCTGCTCGGGTTGCTTGGCACCGTGTTCGGCATGATCCAGGTCTTCAGCGTGATCACCTCGGTCGGCGTGGGCAACCCGCATATCCTGGCCGGCGGCATCGCCAAGGCGTTGATCACCACGGCCGCTGGACTTTCAGTGGCCATCCCGACTCTGGTTTTTCATCGATATTTCAGAGGGTTGGTCGAAAAACTTACGGTGGAAATGGAAGATCAGGCTGTGCGTCTGGCCGATACCTTGCGTGGTATGAAGAACGCGCGCAGCGCAGGCACCGGGGCGCAGAAATGAAGTTCCTCCGCCGCGACCGCCGCGATGATCCTGGCATCGACATGGCGCCGCTGATCGACGTCGTGTTTCTGCTGTTGATCTTCTTTATGGTTACTACGACCTTCAATAAGCAATCCGAACTCAAGATCGTACTGCCCAAGGCGCAGTCTAGTGAGGCGGTCAAGCCACGGAATCCGCTGACGCTGACCATCGACCGCCACGGCAACTACTATCTCAACGGCCGGGAACTGGTGAACACGCGGCCCGATACCCTGTTCCGAGCGCTGCAGGAGGCGAAGGCCAGCAAGGGCGGCAAGGTGCCGCTGATCGTGCGCGCGGATGCCAACACACCGTATCAGTCCGTGGTCACGGCCATGGACGTCGCCGGTCAGCTGGGTCTTTCCCGTCTGTCCATCGCGACCGACAAGCCCGCGCCAACCCGCTGATGTCCGATTCGTCCAAATCGCTCGATGGATTCGGCGTCTACCGGCGACTGCTGAGCGAGTCGCTGCGTTACTGGCCGTACCTGGTGCTGGCCGTGGTCGGAATGACCCTGACCGCCGCCACGCAACCGGCCATGGCCGCGTTGATGAAACCGCTGCTCGATGGCAGTTTCGTCGCCCGCAATATGACGGCCATCACCTGGATTCCCCCCGCGCTGGTCGGTCTGTACCTGGTACGCGGCATTGCCAGCTACGTGTCTTCGTATTTCATGGCCTACGTCGGTACGCACGTGGTCATGGACCTGCGTGGGCGCATGTTCGACCGGTTGTTGAACATGCCGGTGACGTTCTTCGACAATGCCTCCTCCGGTGAATTGTTGGCCAAGCTGACCTACAACGTCGAGCAGGTCGCCGGCGCGTCGACCAGTAGCTTTACCATCCTCATCCGCGACAGCATTACCGCCCTAGGCCTGCTGATCTGGGTGTTCTACGTGAGCTGGAAGTTGAGTCTGGTGTTCCTGGTGCTGTTTCCGATCATCGCCCTGATCACCACTTCGGTGACCAAGGTCTTCCGACGTCTGAGCCGCGGGATTCAGGACGTGGTCGGCGAGGTCACGCACGTGTCCGAGGAGATGATCGAGGGGCACCGCGTGGTCAAGCTGTTCGGCGGCAAGGAGTACGAGACCAAGCGTTTCGATGAGGTCAACCGCAAGAGCCGCCGTCTGCGCCTGCGTTCCACCGCGGCCGAGGCGGCGAGCCTGCCGTTGATGGAGTTCATCGCCTCCGTCGGCATCGCCTTCATCATCTACCTCGCTACCTCCGGAACATTGTTGCAGACGATGAGCGTGGGCAGCTTCGTGTCTTTCGTCACTGCGGTTCTCATGCTCATGGAACCACTGCGGCGTCTGGCGCAGATCAACCCCACGCTGCAGCGCGGCATCGCCGCCGGCGAAACCATATTCGAGCTGCTGGACGCCGAGCCGGAACCGGACCACGGCCGCGGGCGCCTCGAACGCGCCATCGGGCGCATCGAATATCGCGAGGTGAATTTCGGTTACGAGACCGCCAAGGGCGATGTGCTGCAGGATATCAACCTGGACATCGCGTCCGGGGAGACGGTCGCGCTGGTCGGCCGTTCGGGCAGCGGCAAGAGCACGCTGGTGAACCTGCTGCCGCGCTTCTACGAACTCGATCGCGGCGACATTCTTCTCGACGGCGTCTCGATCTCGCAGTTGCAGCTGGACAGCCTGCGTTCGCAGTTCACCTACGTCGGCCAGCAGGTTACGCTGTTCAACGACACCATCGCCAACAACATCGCCTATGGCGAACAGGGCGGCGCCTCGCGCGAGCAGATCATCGAAGCAGCCCGCGCCGCTCATGCCTGGGAGTTCATCGAGCAGCTTCCGCAGGGGCTGGATACGCTGGTCGGCGAGAATGGGGTGCTGCTGTCGGGCGGACAGCGACAACGCTTGGCGATCGCCCGCGCACTGCTCAAGAACGCCCCGATCCTGATCCTGGACGAGGCCACTTCGGCGCTGGATACGGAGTCCGAGCGCCACATCCAGGCCGCGCTGGAGACGCTGGTGCGCGGACGGACCACGCTCGTCATCGCGCATCGCCTATCGACGATCGAGAGCGCCGACCGCATTGTGGTCATGCAGATGGGCCGGATCGTCGAAGTCGGCACGCACGCCGAACTGATCGCCAAGAGCGGTGCCTACGCCCGCCTGCACCGCATGCAGTTCCACGAAGAACCCGAGCAGGCCGCCGAGACGCATGAGCAGCGCTGACGGGGATGGTTACGGCAGCGGCTGGTGGCCGGCATTGCGCGCGGATCTGCGCGACCGCTGGCGGGGCGAGCGCGCCAGAGCCAACGCTCGGCGCGGCTATCTGTTGCCGCCACGAGGCGAGGGCAAAGTCATCTGGTTCAAGGCCGGCGCAAGCCGCGAATCGGTGCTGCTGACCTGCGAGCTGCTTGGTGCGCTGCGCGAACGGCGTATAGACGTGCGCTTGGCGCTCACCTTCGAGTACGACTACGCCGACATCATCGAACCCCGTGTGCGCGGGCTGCGCAAGATTGGGCTGGGCTACGGCCCTGGAGATCGTCCCGCCGCCGTCACGCGCGTCATGCAGCGTCTGGAGCCATTCGGGCTGATCCTGGTGGATACACAGCCTTATGCGCATCTGCTCGATGTCGCCGCACGGGCAGGCACGCATCTGGCCGCCTTCAACACCGTGCCGTCCGGGACCGGCGTGGAGGCGGCATATCCCTGCGATGCCGCCCAGGCTCGGGCTTGGCTGGACGCTGGTACCGCCCAGTATGTCGCGGAGCCGACCGATCCGCTGGCGCTGTTCGTCGAGGCGCAGGCCGATACTACGCTGCGCAGTCTCGCTGCGGTGGGGCAAGGGGAGCTGAAGCTCTGGTGGTGGCACGGTCCCATCATCGCGGCCGGCGATTTCGTGCGGCATTGGCGCTCGAGTCCGCTGGCGACCGATGGCGTGTTGTTCGTCTCCAGCGATGAGGGTGATGTCTCTGCTGTCGCTGATCTGAACGTCAGCCGCTGGGATCGAGGTGCGTTGCCGGCGGGTAACGTTGTGGCGGTGGACGATCTGCGCTGGATTGCGGCGGTCGCCAGCGCTATCGATGCCGGCCATCTGCAGTCCGCCGCGCGTCGCACCGGATGGCAGGCGCTTGCCGGCAATAGCGCGATCAGTTTCGGACCGGGTGTGGCGATTGCGGCCCCGCATGACGAGGTCGTCAAGTTGGGCGATGCCGAAGCCGTGCTGCGCGAATGGCAGACGCTGCATTCCGAGCCGGTGGAGGCGCGCCGTCGCGGCGATGCGGGCCGACGCCGCTTCTGGGAGGAGCGGCGCCGGGCGCAGAAGGTGATGGACGAGTTTTTGCAGCGGGCGTTCGATTGGTAGTCTGCAACGAGTGTTGGAATGACCGGACGCAGCAGTGCATCGCGCAATAGTGTGAACAGGCCCTAGATCAGGCACGAGCATGTCCTTCGAGAACAGGATCCAGCGCGCATGGCAGCATCGCGGACCACTGTCCACGATGCTTTTGCCTTTGTCCGCGCTGTACTGCGCCGTGGCCCGGCGCCGCCGACAAGCGTTCCTGCGCACGCCGCCTCCGCTGTTGCCGTTGCCGGTCGTCGTCGTCGGCAACGTTACCGTGGGCGGGACCGGCAAGACGCCGATGGTGATCCGTCTGTGCCAGTGGCTGCGCGAACAGGGCTGGCGACCGGGCGTGATCAGTCGTGGTTACGGCGGCAGCGCCTCCGATCGACCGCTGCGCGTAACGCAGAGCAGCGGCGCTGCCGAGGCAGGCGACGAACCCCTGCTGATCGCGCTGCGCGCGGGGGTCCCGGTCAGTGTCTGCGCCGATCGTGTCGCCGCGGTGCAGGCGCTGCTTGCGGACGAGTCCTGCGACATCATCGTCGCCGATGACGGCATGCAGCACTATCGCCTGCCGCGCGACGTGGAGATCGCCATGCTCGACGGGCGTCGCCGCCTGGGCAACACGCGCTGCCTGCCGGCGGGTCCCCTGCGCGAGCCGGCAAACCGCCTGCGCGAGGTCGATTTCGTCGTGGTCACCGAGGGAGAACCTCGTGCGGGTGAATACGCCATGGCGTTGCATCTGGACGAGGCCTGGTCGCTCGCCGAACCCTCGCAGCGCAGGGAACTGTCCGATTTCTCGGGAGTTACGGTGCATGCGCTGGCCGGCATCGGCAATCCCGAACGTTTCTTCGCCGCGCTGGAGTCGGCGGGGCTGCGCATCCTCCGCCATCCCTTCCCGGACCACTACCGTTACCAGGCGGCTGATTTGATCTTCGATGACGGTGCGCCGGTGCTCATGACCGAGAAGGATGCCGTAAAATGCCGTGAGTTCGCGCTGCCTGATTGCTGGGCAGTGCCGGCCTCCGCCGAGCTGCCGCCTGAATTGACGGCAGCCCTCGCCGAACGTCTGAGGAAGCTTCGCAATGGACAAGAAACTGCTTGATATCCTGGTTTGCCCCGTCACCAAGGGGCCGCTGATCTATGACAAGGAGCGCCAGGAGTTGATTTCCAGGTCGGCGCGTCTGGCCTATCCGATCCGCGACGGGATTCCGGTAATGTTGGAGGAGGAAGCGCGTGCGCTGACTCAGGAGGAGGTCGAAGCGCTGTGAGCTTTCGCGTCGTGATCCCGGCGCGCTACGCCTCCACGCGCCTGCCGGGCAAGCCGCTGCAGCCGCTCGCGGGCCGTCCGATGCTGGCGCATGTCTACGACTGTGCCTGCGCTTCAGGGTCGGACGAAGTACTCGTGGCTACGGACGACGAGCGCATCGTCGAAGCCTGTGCCGGTTTCGGTGCGGAAGCCGTAATGACTTCCGCTACGCACCGTTCGGGTAGCGAACGGCTGGCCGAAGTCGTGCAGCTTCGGGGCTGGGCAGACGATGAGGTCGTGGTCAATCTGCAGGGCGATGAACCGCTGACGCCGCCGGCGGTGATCCGACAGGTTGCGGAAGATCTGATCGATTTTCCCGAGGCCAGCGTGTCGACGCTTTGTGCGCCGATCCACTCGGCGGCTCAACTGAACGATCCGCATACCGTCAAGGTGGTGTGTGATGCGACCGGTTACGCGCTGTATTTCAGCCGCGCTCCGATTCCCTGGGAGCGCGACGTGATGGGCGCCGAGGAGCGCGAGATGCCGATCGGCTGGCGCCATATCGGGCTCTATTGCTACCGCGCGGGATATTTGCGCCGCTACGTCGAGTTGCCGCCCTGCGAACTCGAAGACGTCGAGAAGCTCGAACAGTTGCGCGTACTTTGGCACGGCGCGCGAATTCACGTCGCCGAGGCGGTCGAGGTGCCGGGGCACGGCATCGATACGCCGGAGGATCTTGCCTTGGTTGAGGCTTTGCTGGCGCAGCGCGGTGCGAGATAGTCGGTTTTTCGGTAGGTATGGTGTTTCTGGGGGATGGAGTCGTATCCCTATTCTGAGGGTACCTGTGTTTGCGGATGAGTACCAGCGTTAGGTTTTTTGGACTGGTGTGGATGAAGGCGATGTATTTGCCAGCCCTAGTGGCTTGTTTCGTGCGCGATTCGGAGGATGGCAGCTCTAATCTGAATTGGCGACGCGCCCGAGTACCTTTCTTGCACACCCAAAGAAAGGCGCCAGAAAGGCTTTGTCCTTGTGCTGAAGGCAAGGCCACACGGGAACGGGGGAGTCAAAACAGAGCGCCTCCAGAGTGTTTGAAGCTCTGAAAAAGCTTGTTCAGAGGACTTTGCTGCCGGATGCGCTTTGTCTTGACGTAAGGTTTCCCCTGATCGCTTGCCTCGCGAACATGCGCCTGGGCGGGGATGGCAGGAAGGAAGCCGGCCAAGCAGCTCTTCGCAGGGAAGCGAAGGGCTGCTTGATCTCGTTCAGGGGTGCGTTCGCGAGGTTGCCCGTCAGGGACAAGCACAGCATTCTGCACCTGTGCCATTGGCGGCCGCAGCGACTCCAGGCTGTTTCGCCACAAGGCGCATCGCGCAGGGGAAGGCTTTATTGCCTTCACAAGCGGCGCAACACCGGGGTGGGACAGCCTGGAGCCGCTCTTCGGGTGGGCTGGTGTGCGCCCAGGGCCGCGTTGCGGCGCTTGCCAAGGGCTCGGGTCATTGCCTTCGCACAGCGCCTTGTCCTGAACACACATCAGCCCACTGCCGTCGCGAATGGCACAGGTGCCGAGTGCTTTGGGCGCGTTTCTTTCGCCGGTTTCTTTGCGCATTCAAAGAAAAATCGTCGGGAACGATTTTTCGCGCCAGCCCCGAAGGGGTGAGGCGCAGGGATGCGCCGAGCAAACCGGCTCGGGCGCGTCACCGGTCTAGATTGAGTCCCCGCACCTCAAATCGCGCCCGAAAAGTACTCCAAGAGCAAGAAAGGAATACTTTGAATTGAGCGCAAAACCCTCCTATGCCCTACAAGAATAGGCAGCTTGACGATCGCCAATCGACCCTAGAAAACCGCCTCTGTGATCAATCCTATTCCCGCATCGTCCCCGTCTCGATAAAACGCTCATGCCAGGACAGCGCCTCGGCAGGCAGGGACGGTGATTGCTGGCCGAATGCCTGTCCCTGTGCGCGACGGAAGTAATCATTCAGCGCGGGCCGATAGTCGGGATGGGCGCAGTTGTCGATGATGGCACGGGCACGCTGCTTGGGCGAGAGGCCTCGCAGGTCGGCCAGCCCCTGTTCGGTGACAATGACCTGAACGTCCTGGGCGATGTGATCGACGTGGCTGGCCTGCGGGACAATGGCTGAAATCTTGCCATCCTTAGCGGTGGACGGGGTCATGAAGATCGAAACATAAGCGTTGCGGGCGAAATCGCCAGAGCCGCCGATGCCGTTCTGGATCCGTGATCCCATGACGTGGGTGGAGTTCACCGCGCCGTAGATGTCGGCCTCGATAAGGCCGTTCATAGCGATGCAACCCAGGCGCCGGATAAGTTCTGGGTGATTGCTGATCTCCTGTGGCCGCAAAATCATCTTGTCGCGGAAGCTCGCCATGTCGGCATTAAGTGCTGCGGCCGCCTCGGGGCTGAGCGAGAAGGCGGTGGCCGAGGCCATGCGCAGCTTGCCGGCGGCGAGTAGGTCCAGCATGCCGTCCTGGATGACTTCGGTATAGGCGGTCATGTTCTCAAAAGGGCTGTCGAGCAGTCCGGTGAGAACCGCGTTAGCTATGTTGCCGACGCCGGATTGCAGCGGCAGCAGCGAGGCCGGCATGCGTCCCTTAGCCATCTCATGGCCGAGGAATTCCAGCAGATGGCCGGCGATGGCTTGCGCCACGGCGTCTGGGGCGGCGAAAGGCAGGTTGCGATCCGGCCCATGGGTTTCGACCACGGCGGCGACCTTGTCGGGATCGCAGCGGAAATAGGGTTCGCCGATGCGCTGGTCGGAACGCACCAGCGGGATCGGTACGCGGTTGGGAGGCAGCGCTGTACCGTAGTAGATGTCGTGCATGCCTTCCAGCGCGGCATTCTGCCAGCTGTTGACCTCTAGGATCACGCGCTGGGCACGGTCGAGCCAGGTCTTGTTGTTGCCTATGGAGGAGGAGGGGATGAGCGAGCCGTCGGGGCGGATGCCTGAAACCTCGACGACGGCGGTGTCGAGAGGTCCAAGAAACCCCTGCCAGGCCATCGGCGCCACCTGGCTCAGATGCATGTCGAAATACTCCATCTCGCCACGGTTTATCTTCTCGCGGGCGATAGGGTCCGAATTGTAGGGCAACCGGAATTCCACACCGTCTGCCTTGGCCATTGCACCGTCTAACTCGGGGCCGGTGGAAGCGCCCGTCCACATGCGCACGCTAAAGGGCTTCCCGGCGGCGTGTTCGGCTTCGATGCGCGCCGCCAGCGCTAGCGGCACGGCCTTGGGATAGCCGGAGCCGGTGAAGCCGCTCAGCCCCAGCGTGCTGCCGGAGTCGATCAGCGAGGCCGCGTCTTCGGCACTCATGACTTTGCGACGCAGGCGGTCGCAAGCGATACGTTTCTGGTCCATCAGTCACTCCCGTGTTGCTTCCTGCAGCGTATCGGGCCCAGTCCCGGGCCAATTTTTCGCCTAGGCCCCGCACGGAACCTGGCAGTTTATGTGAAACTCATAAATCATAACTCTGAAGCGAGATCGGTGCAGGCCGACTCTTCCTCGTCGCCATCAATCAGCTGCTAATCTGGAATCGAACGTGCAACCCGGACAGGAGGAACGACGGTCACAGGCAGCATGCGGCCAGCCTTCCGGCGATCTGCTGTTGAACACGGATTGCGGGCGGTTCGCCGCGCGGGATTTCGGTGGGCGCGGCGGCGATGCGCTTCTCGTGCATGGCACGGGGCACAATCTCGAGGTGTGGGAGCCGCTCGTCGAGCGACTGCGTGACGACTTTCGGCTGATGGCGTTCGACTTGAGAGGTCATGGCTGGACGTCCGTGGATTCGACGGACGCCGAACAGTACTGGAGAGATATCGGCGCCGTAATCTCCGCGCTTGGCCTTGATGCGCCGCTGCTTGTCGGCCATTCGACAGGCGCCTATGCCGTGACCGCCTATGCCGCCGATGGGGGGGATTGTGCGGGCGTGGTCATGCTCGACGGCTTCGTGCTGGACGCCCGCAAGACGCCGCAGGAGGAGGCGGCCTGGCGCCTGCCGAGGGAAACGCTGTGGGAGCGTTTCCGCTATGGTTGGAAGGCTTCCCGCGACGAGATGGAAGCGTACGTCGCGACGGTGCTCGATTCTGCCGATCCGGATTACGAGGGCATCGAGCCCCGGGTGCTGGGCGCAGTGATGCGCCGTGCGTTCGTCGAGCGTCACGGCGCCTGGCTGCGCCGCCCGAGCCTGGATGACCTGGAAGCGGTGTGCCGCAGCGATGCGGCAGCCGACATCTATCCCGAGATAGGGATATACGATCGCATCGGCGTTCCGGCCGGGTTCGTGTTGGCCGGTCGCGGCTCCTATTCGGCGCGCCGTCGTGAGGTTGAGGCGCTGGCCGCGGATGCTGGCAATCGCCATTTCGCCGAGATCGACAGCGGCCACAACGTGCATATGCAGAAGCCCGGGGAAGTGGCCGCATTCATTGCGAACCATTTCCGCTGAGCATGCCTGGGACGCCGTGTGCGTGGCTTTTGCCGCGAGGGAAGATGCCTCACGGCCCCGATGCTCGATTCAACGTCCATTTGCCGCCGGAGTCTGCATGAACATCCAACGCCTGGAGCCAAAGCACGCCGAAGCCTATAGAGCGCTCATGCTCGAAGCGTATGCGACGCATCCCAATGCGTTCACTTCCAGCGCAGGGGAGCGTTCGGCGCTGCCGTTCGCATGGTGGCAAGGGCGGCTTGACGAAAACCCCGCCGCGGGGCAGGTCGTATTCGGCGTACTGCAGGGCGGCAGGCTCTGCGGGGTCGCCGGTCTGTCATTCGAGACGCGGGAGAAAGCGCGCCACAAGGCGACGCTGTTCGGCATGTACGTTCCAGCGGCGCAGCGCGGTCTCGGCTTGGGCAGGCGGCTGGTGTCGGCCGCGCTCGAATATGCGCGTTCCCGTCCCGGCGTTCGATTGGTGCAGTTGACGGTGACCGAGGGCAGCGCGGTCGCCGAAGCGCTGTACGCGCGCTGCGGATTCGTGGCATTCGGTGTGGAACCCATGGCCATGGCGGTCGAAGGTGGTTTCGTTTCCAAAGTGCACATGTGGAGCGCTCTGGCGGCCGAAGCTGTCTGAGGCGACGCCTGCCATACACGACGGAGGCCGTGCCCGAAGTTGCGAACATGGCCTCGTTTGACGGCGTGTCGGGTTACTTGGCAGCGTGTACCCCGATGCGGTTGCCCTCGGTATCGATGAAAATGCCGATGTAGCCTATGTCGTCGTTGATCAGCGTCTTTTCCAGTACCACAGTCCCGCCGGCGGTGCCGACGCGACTCAATACCATGCCGATGTCGGGGCTGGCGTCGAGATAGATCAGCGTGCCGGTATTGCCCGGCTTCAGTTCCGGCATTTGAGCCACCGCGCCGGACGTAGCAGGAGCCTCGTAGGGAAAGATTCCCATTTTCGCGCCAGACATATCCTCAAGCCGCAGCGTCGTGCCGAAGACAGTCTCGTAGAATTTGATTGCGCGGCCGAAATCGGCGGCGGGGATTTCAAACCAGTTTATGACGTTTTTCATCGCTAGAGCCTCATGGTTGCGGAACAAGTGCCGGGTGTCCTCCGGTTTGGACAGCCTAGACGGCGGCTGCTGACAGCCTTTTGTCAGGAGAGAAGAGCCGAATTTCCCGATATGTGCGGGTAACTGACACCCCGTTGGCAGGAAGTCGGGGCTAAGCTGATGGACGTGACGGGTGTATGGAGGGGAATGAATGGCTATGCGACGGGCCGACCGCTTGTTTCAGATCATTCTGTTGCTCGGCCGCGGACGGGTGCTCACGGCGCGCCGCATGGCCGAGGAATTGGAGGTTTCGGAGCGTACGATTTACCGCGACGTGGCTGATTTGGCCGCTGCCGGCGCGCCTATCGATGGCGAGGCGGGTGTGGGTTACCGTCTGCGTCCCGGCTATCAGGTGCCGCCGTTGATGTTCGACACCGAGGAGTTGGAAGCGCTGGCCTTGGGCGCGGGCATGGTCCGGGCCTGGGCCGATGCGGAATTGGCCAAAGCGGCGGGGCGCGTGTTGGCCAAAGTCGATGCCGTGCTGCCGGATCGACTGCGCGGACGCTGGGACAAGGAGAAGCTGCTGGCGCCGGACGTGTTCGTCAGTCCGGCTACCGTGAAGGGCATGACCCAACTGCGCAGAGCCATCGATCAGCGCTTCCTGGCGCATCTTCGCTACCGGCGGGACGACGGCGAGACGTCCGAACGCGTGGTCTGGCCGCTCGGACTGGTGTTCTGGGGCGCGAAGTGGACACTGGGGGCCTGGTGCGAGTGGCGCGGAGATTTCCGCACTTTCCGCCTCGACCGCATCCAGGCGCTGGAAGTGCTGCCCTCGCAGTTTCCCGACATGCCGGGGCGGCGCTTTCGGGACTACATTGTCTATGCGCGAGGCGAGTGAACGGCGTGGCGTGTCGCTATTCGCTCGCGCTGCGCGGCGTCAGGATGCTTCGGCAAGCGCCGTCAATGCCGCCTCGACTTCGCTGGTGGCTACGCTTTCTCCCAACTCGACGGGGGCCTCGGTCAGGGCGGTCGAGCCTTCGCGTTTGAGCCTGCCGATCCATTGCCCGGCTTCCCGGCCCGCTTCGAAACCCCGGCTCTGCAGCAGGAGGCGGCCGTCGGCTGCGGTCAGCTTGAAGTAGAAGCGCCCGTCGGCTTCGCGGTATTGCTTGAACTGCGGCGGAGCCTGCTTATCGGTTTGGCCTTCGCGGCGTTCGCTGCTCCGGCGGAAAGCGCGCAGGCCGACGGCTTCGCGCAGCCGTGCGAGGAAGGGGGCGGCGAGCGCACGGGCGCGGGCGGCGCCTTGCTGCATGATGTCTTCGACCCGTTCGGGCTGTGCCATGAGTTCGTCATAGCGCGCACGCATGGGGCCGATTTCGGTTTCGATACGCTCGACCAGGCGCTGCTTGGCCTCGCCCCAGGCTAGGCCGCCGCGCAGGTCATCGCGGAACGCGCGAGCCTCGTCGGCGCTGGCGAAAGCGTCGAAGAGGGTGCTCAGCGCCGTGCTGTCGGGATCCTTGGGTTCGCCGGGCAGGCGCGAATCGGTGACGATGCGTGCAACCGCGTCCTTGAGTGCGCGGGAGCCGCCCTCGAACAGGGGCACGACGTTGTCATAGCTCTTGGACATCTTGCGTCCGTCGAGTCCCGGCAGCAGTTCGATATTGGCGTCGACCACGGCCTCCGGAAGTACGAACAGCTCCTCGCCGCCACCGAACAGATGGTTGAAGCGTTGGGCGATGTCGCGCGTCATCTCGATGTGCTGAACCTGATCGCGCCCTACCGGCACTTGATGTGCGTTGAACATGAGGATGTCCGCAGCCATCAGGACCGGGTAGCTGTAGAGCCCCATGCTGACGCCGAGGTCGGGGTCCTCGCCGGCCGCCTGGTTCTGGTCGGTGGCGGCCTTGTAGGCGTGGGCGCGGTTCATCAGCCCCTTGGCCGTGATGCAGGTCAGCAGCCAGGTCAATTCGGGGATCTCGACGATGTCGCTTTGGCGGTAGAACACGACGCGCTCGGGGTCGAGGCCGGCGGCAAGCCAAGTGGCCGCCAAAGCCATCCGTGAACGTTCCACCCGCGCCGGATCGTCACACTTGATCAGTGCGTGGTAGTCAGCCAGGAAAAAGAAGCTTTCCGTATCCGGACGGCGGCTGGCCGCGATGGCCGGGCGGATGGCTCCGACGTAGTTGCCGAGGTGGGGCGTGCCGGTCGTCGTGATGCCGGTCAGAACGCGTTGGGTCATGCGTGGGTCCCGAGTGTTGTGAAGCGGGCAGCAGTTTACCCTGCGCGAAGGACCACGTCAGGTCGGAAATGGTCCCGATGGTTAGGGAGGATGTCGCCGGCATGTCGAATCGCGGCGCCGGCCGCGCCGTTTACAGGGTATGCTGGCGACTGTAGCAGGACACTGCGAGTATCAGTTCAATAACTTGATTTTGTTTTTATAAAACCTCCTTACTAGATTGAATTCATGGAATTGTTTCTAAGGAAGCCCAAAGGGGATGACTACCCGGTGATTGCATCGTGGATAGGCGATGCCGTCGCTTGTGCACGATGGGCCGGTCCCCATGTGACATACCCTTTCGCGGCGCAGGATCTCCCCGAAGTGTTGGACATGCAGGAACGGCGCAGCCGAGTGCTGGGGAGCGCGGATATATCGCAGCCGCTCGGTTTCGGACAGTTTAGGACAATCCGGGAGGGCGAGGTGCACCTAGGCCGCATCATCGTGGCGTCCGGATATAGAGGCCGCGGACTGGGAAAGCAGATGTGCCGTCTGCTCATGCAGGAGGCGACGGCCGAAACCGGGGTCGATGTGTTTACCTTGCGCGTCTATCGTGATAATCCAGCCGCTCGCGCGGTATACATGGCACTCGGCTTTCAGCCTTTTGAGGCCGAATCGGACGCCGATCTGCTGTTCATGCGTGCAATCGTGCCGGCATAACTCATAGCTGGAGAGACGGAACTCAATGGTAAAGATCTACGGTGATGGACAATCCGGCAACTGCTACAAGATCAAGCTGCTGGCGTCTCTGCTGGATATCCCGCACGAATGGGTGCCGATGGACATCCTGGGCGGGGATACGCGAACCGAGGCGTTTCTGACGCTGAATCCCGCGGGCCAGATTCCCGTGCTCCAACTCGATGACGACCGGGTGCTGACCGAGTCCAACGCGATCCTGAACTATCTTGCGGACGGCAGCTCATATCTGCCGATGGACGCCTTCGCCAGAGCGATGGTGCTGCAGTGGCAGTTCTTCGAACAGTACAGCCACGAACCCTGCATTGCCGTGGCGCGTTTCATCAGCAAGTATCTCGGCATGCCTGAGGAGCGCAGAGCCGAGTACGCTGCGAAGCAGGAAGGCGGACATCGGGCGCTGCGCGTGATGGAGCGTCAATTGGAGCAGACGCCTTTTCTCTGTGGCGCCGCAATGACGATCGCAGACATCTCTCTGTACGCGTATACCCACGTGGCGCACGAGGGTGGTTTCGAATTGGCGGGTTATCCGGCCATCGGGCGCTGGCTGGATCGCATCGCAGGGATGCGCGGCTACGTCGGCATGGTCTGATCGGTTCTTGTCCTGATGTCCGGCGCCGGATCAGGAACGGCGCTTTACTTCGGCGAGACCTTTCGGAGCCTTGGCGCGGCCGCAGTCAACGTGCATCGCTATCGCTTCGTTGTTCTCTTTTGGGGCTGTGTAGCACCAGTCTGGCCGTGATCCCCGCGACCAGCCCCCAGAATGCAGGGCCGACGCCGAACAGCGTGAGTCCCGAGGCCGTGACCAGAAAGGTGATCAGCGCTGCCTCGCGCTCGGTGATGTCATTCAGCGCGGCGTGCAGGCTGTTGCCGATGGTGCCGATCAGGGCCAGGCCGGCTATGGCGAACACGAAGGCCTGGGGAAAGGCCGCGAACAGGGCGGCGACGGTGGCGCCGAACAGACCGATCAGCACATAGAACAGACCGGCGCTGACTGCGGCCATATAACGCTTGTTGCGGTCGGAGCCGGCATCCTCGCCCATGCAGATGGCGGCGGTGATGGCGGCTAGGTTCAGTGCGTAGCCGCCGAAGGGAGCGAGCAGCAGCGTTGCGGCGCCGGTCACGGTCAGCAGTGGCGAGAGCGGGGCCTTGTAGCCGTTGGCGCGCAGCACGGCCAGGCCGGGCACGTTCTGGGACGTCATGGTGACGACGAACAGGGGAATGCCTGCGCTGATCAACACGGGCAGGGAGAACTCCGGCCAGGTGAAGATCGGCTGCGCCAGTTCCAGGTGGATGCCGCGCCAGTGCAGCTCGCCGCTCAGTGCGGCGTACAGCAGGCCTGCCAGCAGCACCAGCGGCACGGCATAGCGCGGCAGCGTGCGCCTGCCGAGCAGATAGACGCCCAGCATCAGACCGACCAGTGCCAGGTCGCTTTGCAGCGCGGCGAAGGCGTGCAGGCCGAACTGCAGGAGGATACCCGCGAGCATTGCCGAGGCCAGGGATTGAGGTACATGGCGCAGCAGACGTTCGAATACGCCGGTCCAGCCGACCAGCACGATCAATGCGGCGGAAAACAGGAAGGCGCCGGTGGCCTCGGTCAGCGTGACGCCGCCTAGCCCGGTGACCAGCAGCGCCGCGCCGGGCGTCGACCAGGCGGTGAGGACCGGTTCGCGGTAGTACAGCGAGAGCGCGATGCTGGTGAGGCCCATGCCAAGCCCCAATGCCCAGATCCAGGAGCCGATTTCGGCCTGACCGGCGCCGGCGCTCTGCGCGGCTTGGATCACGATGACCACGGAACTTGTGAAACCGACCAGTACGGCGACGAATCCCGCCGTCAGATGCGTGAGAGAGAAGTGGGCGAAGCTCGGTTTCAAGCGGGCGTTCCTCGCGGGCTGTGATTTTGTGCGTTATAGCGCACATGCTTTTCGAGACTAACACCGTGCGCTATAACGCTCAATGTTTGCTGCGTGATGCGGTATCGATCGATGAGGACATGATCCGGTTATGGATATAGGAGATCATCTGGCCGCGCGTCTCAGGGCGCTACGGCGGGAGAAGGCGTGGAGCCTGGACCGCGCTGCTCAGGCCACCGAGGTCAGCAAGGCAATGCTGGGACAGATCGAGCGGGGCGAGTCGAGCCCGACCGTGGCGACCCTGTGGAAAATCGCGGCCGGCTTCGGCGTCTCGTTTTCAGGCCTGCTGGTGCCGCCACCGCAGCGGCTGGAGCGGCCGCTGATCGTCCGTCGCTCAGCTTCCGGCCCGGTGCTGGCCGAAGACCGCCTGCAGATCGTGCCGCTTTTCCCCTTCGAGCGCCGCTTCGGCTTCGAGCTGTTCGAGTTGACGCTGGCGCCCGCTACGGAACATCTTTCGCAAGCGCACGAGACGGGCGTGGTCGAGCATGTCATGGTGCTTTCGGGGGAGATGGAACTTCTGCTGGACGGTCGCTGGCTTCGGGGCGTGGCCGGAGATGTGGTGCGTTTTGCCGCCGACATGTCCCACGGGTATCGCAACCGGGGAACAATTCCTGCAGTCTTTCACAATCTGATTCATTATCCGCCGGATGCCGGTGGCTGAATGAGTCGCAAAGTGGATACGCCCGGGAGATAGCGAATGGCCGCGTATGACTAGGATCTCACACTATTGCGCGATGAGCCGTTGCGCCCGGTTGACTGCCGATCAAGGCGCGAGGAGAGTGATTTGATCATTCCAAATGAACGACGAGCAACGCTGGGTGGCGGTCAACCGGACACAACCCGCAGGGCCGGGTCGCTTTTTTCGTCCCGCGGCGTTGCTGCTCGCTCATGTGGTCGGGCTACACTACGCTCGCAGCGCTTTGCGAGCCACGAAAAGCGATCCCGGCAGCGCATCGCGCAATAGTGTGAACAGGCCTTATGCTTTTCCGCTCCACGGAAGAAACTATGGTGATCATGGACGCTGACTACGGGATTCATACGATCGATACGGGCTTCAAGTGCCCGCATTTTGACGCGGCCTATCTGGTGGTCGAAAACGGCCGAGGGGCCTTCGTCGATACCGGTACGCATCACAGCGTACCGCGTCTGCTGGCAGCCTTGGACGAGGCCGGGGCGGCGCGTGAGGATGTCGACTGGGTGATCCTCACTCACGTTCATCTGGATCACGCCGGCGGCGCCGGCGAACTGATGCGGCATTTGCCGAATGCGCGGCTCGCCGTGCACCCGCGCGGTGCGCGTCACATGATCGATCCGGGCAAGCTATGGGCTAGCGCTACCGCGGTATATGGAGAGGCGAGGATGAAGGTCGACTACGGGCATGCCACGCCGGTTGATCCCGCGCGGGTGGTGGAGGCCTGGGACGGCGAGCGTCTGGCGCTGGCGGGGCGCGAGCTGGCGTGCCTGGATACGCCCGGCCACGCACGCCACCATATCTGCATATGGGACGAGCGCAGCCGCAGTTTTTTCACCGGCGATACCTTCGGTCTGTCGTATCGCGAGCTGGATACGGAGCGCGGGCCGTTCGCGCTACCGACCACAACGCCGGTGCAGTTCGACCCCGATGCCTTGCACGCATCCATTGACCGGCTGCTGTCCCACAATCCGCAGGCTATGTACCTGACCCACTACGGCAGGGTGGAGGATCTCGTACGCATGGCGGATGACCTGCACCGCAGCATCGACGCGATGGTCGAGGTGGCGTTGGCGCATGCGGAGGAACCCGATGCACACGCCGGCATTGCGGAAAGCCTCGCCCTGCTTTACGCGCAGGATCTCGCGGCGCATGGTGTGGCGGACGGGCGTGAGGCGGTGCGCACTCTGCTGGAAGATGACGTCGAGTTGAACACCCAGGGGCTGATGGTGTGGCTCGGACAGCGGCGGCGCTGAAGCGTGGCTGCAAGGGCGCAGCGGTAGCGCTGCGCCCTTGTGCTTGCGCCGCTTTCGGATTTTTCAGAGCGGCACGCTGCCTCCTTGCGTGTGGGAGAGCTGCGCGGCCTGAATGATTTCCAGTACATCGACCGCGTCTTGCGGATCGACCGGCAGCGGTCCGCCGCTGCGCAGCGCCTGCAGTAACTGAATGTAGAACTGCGGATAGTCTCCGGGCAGGGAGGGGATGCGGCGGCGGTCGGAGTCGGTACCGAGCCAGCCGTGCCGGGCGGCGTCTTCCGTACCCCAGTTCGACAGCCCCGGGCGCACCCCTCGTCGTAGCGCGTCTTCCTGTGGATCGAGCCCGTACTTCACATAGGCGCCACGCCTGCCGAGCACGCGCAGGCGCGGGCCGAGTTGCGCGGTGACGCTGCTCATCCAGAGGTGTGAACGCACGCCGCCGGCGTGCGTCAGCGCGACGAAGCTGTCGTCGTCGACCTCCGAGTCCGGATAGCCGCGATCGAGTTCCGCGTAAACCTGTCTGACCGGTCCGAACAGCTGCAGGGCCTGATCGATGAGGTGGCTGCCTAGGTCGAACAGAATGCCGCCTGCGTCTTCACGCATGGCGCTGCGTCTCCAGCCCGGCTTGGTTTCCGGGCGCCACCGTTCGAAACGGGACTCGAAGCGGTGAACCTCGCCCAGCGCGTCCTGCTCCAGCAGCGAACGCAGGGTGAGAAAATCATTGTCCCAACGCCGGTTCTGGTAGACCGTTACGCGACGGCCGCAGCTTTCGGCAAGGGCGATCAGCGCACGGGCCTCCTCCGCACTGGGTGCGAACGGCTTGTCGACGACCACGTGCACCCCGGCGTTGAGGGCCGCGCGCGCCAACGGCATGTGCGTGCTGTTGGGGGTGGCGATCACCACGACGTCCAGTTCGTGGGCGTGTTGCCACAGGTCCTGAGGTTCGGGGACGACGGTGGCTTCCGGGTGTTCGCCCAGCGCGTTGCGGGAGCGTTCCGGTGAACTGGTGACGATGTGTGTGAGGCGCAGGCCAGGCGTGGCGGCGATCAAGGGAGCATGAAAGAAGGCGCCGGCCAAACCGTAACCGATCAGTCCGACGTTCAAGGACTGTTTCCGAATTGTAGTGCTTGGCATTTAATTTCCTATTAAAACAGTTTACAAGAAAACTTTATTAAAGTTATCTATCAGGTTGTGGTGGTCCGTAGCATGTAGCTTCATTAGCCTAGCGTACTGCGGCACGCCCATGAATCCGGGTTTCGTGTGCGCTGTGCTACCATCGCGCGCCATGTCAGCTCCGTCCGATTTCCCCGCTGCAGGTCAGCGCCGCCTCTCCCTGGAAGCCGCGCATGGCTGAACACGAAAAGCCGCCTCTGGGTATACGCCAGTGGCCCGGCTGGCTGTTGGTCGGATGCATCTGGGCGACCCATTGGGTGTTGCCCCGCGCATTGCGGCGGCGCGTCGGCCGCGCGCTCGGCGGGCTGGCCTGGCGTTTCAACAAGGGGCCACGCCGGGTCGCGGAAATCAATCTGAACCGCTGCCTGCCGGAGCTGGATGCGAGTGCCCGCACGGCGATGATACGCGAGCATTTCAGGCTGATGGGGCAGGCGATCTGGGACTATCCGCTGGCCTGGTTCGGCAGCCGAGCCCGGCTGGCCCGCGAGGTCGACATCGACGGCCTGGAGCATCTCGACGCGCTGCGTGAGCAGGGACGCGCCGTGATCCTGATGGTCGCGCATACCGCCGGCCTCGACATCGCGCCTCCCAGACTGGGTATGGAGGGGCCGATGTACGGCCCCTACAATCCGTTCGACAACGCGCTCGCCGACTGGCTCATCAGCCATGGCCGAGGCCGTTTCGGCAATCGTCCCGTGCCGCGCGAAGCGGGCTTGCGAGGCTTGCTGCGGGCGCTGCGCGGCGGCGGCGTGCTGTACTACCTGGCCGACGAGGACTATGGACGCGAGCGCTCCGAGTTCGTGCCGCTGTTCGGCCACCTCAAGGCCACGCTGCCGATCATCGGCCGGTTGGCGCAGGCAAGTGGTGCCGCGGTGCTTCCCACCATGACGATCTACGATGAATCGACGCGCCGCTATCGGATCATTCTCGACCCGCCGTTGACGGATTTCCCCAGCGGTGAAGCCGAGCGGGATGCCAGACGCATGAACGAGGCGCTGGAAGTGCAGATTCGCCGCTATCCGGCACAGTACATGTGGACGCTCAAGCTGTTCCGCACCCGTCCCGAGGGCGAACAGGGCTGGTATTGACGTCCGTTATTCGCGACGCAGTACGCGGTCGACCAGCGCATTGAGCCAGCGGTTGCTGCGGAAGCTTCCGCGCACCGCTTCCTGGGTGTATTCGTTGCGAATCCACTCTTCCAGGCTGATGCCGGTCTCACGCCGTGCTTGCTGATAGCATTCGAAAAAGTGATCCAGCATGCCGGTGCGGGCGTGCCGATAGTGCCAGTACGGCCACAGGCGCAGCTGTCCGGTTTCTTCCAGCGGGACGTTTTCGACCCAGTGCAGGTAGAGTGTCGCCATGAATCCGGCCCGATCTGCGCCCGACATGCAATGAAACAGCGCCGGATATTCGATGTCCTGCAGCAGACGCTTGGCCTCGAGCAGGACTTCGGGGCGATGGGTGTCGCGTGAAAAGAGTCTCAGGTCGACGTGGCGCACGCCTTCGCGCCGGCACAGTTCGCGCTCCAGGGCGAGCGTCGGCGTTTCGACGGGGCCGCGCAGGTTGACGACCGTGCGCAGGCCATGTCGGCGGATCCGTTTGACCAGCATCCACGGTGGCAACTGCCCGGAACGGTAGGCTCGGTTTCCGACCGGGTGGAAATTGGTGGTCAGCAGCAGGCGTACCCAGCCGTGTTCGTGCACCAGGGCGTGCCAGTAGGCCCAGAGGCGCTGCAGCGGGGTGAGGGCCGGAGGTTCTGACATATCGAAATGAGGGGCGGGAGCTTGCGTGTCGACGAGAGCCCGCTAGTTTACGCGATGTGGATGGGCCCGTGCCGTCCGCAAAGCATCTGATGCCGCCGTTGCGAGGAGTATCGAGGATGAAATGGGAAATCATGGAAGAGGAACTTTGCTATCAGGGCTTCTATCGCCTGCTGCGCTACCGCGTGCGGCATGCGCTGTTCGAAGGCGGCATGGGCGAGCCGATCGTGCGTGAGCTGCTGGTACGCGGCCATGCGGCCGGCGTACTGCCCTACGATCCGGTGCGCGACGAAATCGTGCTGGTCGAACAGTTCCGCATCGGTGCGCTCGAATCGTCGCGCAGTCCCTGGCTGATCGAAATCGTCGCCGGCCTGGTGGAGGAGGGTGAAAAACCCGAAGAGGTGGCGCGGCGCGAGGCGCTCGAGGAGGCCGGTTGCCAGGTGCAGGAACTGGAGCATATCTGCAGCTACTACTCGAGTCCGGGCGGCAGCAATGAGCGCGTCAGTCTCTACGTCGGCCGTGTCGACAGCGCTGGACTGGGCGGCATTCACGGTTTGGCTCATGAGGGTGAAAACATCCGCGTTGAGGTGCGCCCGGCCGAGGAGGCCTTCGAACAGGTCGCGTGCGGCCTGATCGACAATGCGGTGAGTATCATTGCCCTGCAGTGGCTGCAACTCAACCGTGAGCGCTTGCGCGCCGCCTGGACTTGAATGGGCCAGTTACCCAACGCGAGGCGTAGTGTATCGCTAGATTCATAGTGCGGCCGCCACAAGCAATGCCGAAGTGCCGCAGGGCAAGGCCGCTGTGGTCGCCGATGGCGACATCACTTTTTTCTGAAGGCTGTTGAATACCGAAGGGGTAAGTACATGGCGAAGACGGTAATGATCGTGGACGATTCGGCCTCGCTGCGCCAGGTCGTGCGTATGGCTCTGAGCGGTGCCGGTTATCAGGTCATGGATGCCGGCGACGGGCAGGAGGCGCTCGACAAGCTCAACGGCAACAAGGTCCATCTGGTGATCAGCGACGTAAACATGCCGCGCATGGACGGCATCACGTTCGTGAAGACACTCAAGCAGAAGCCCGAGTACCGTTTCCTGCCGGTGATTATGCTGACTACGGAGGCGGGAGAGGCGCGCAAGGACGAGGGACGCGCAGCTGGCGCCAAGGCCTGGATGATCAAGCCTTTCCAGCCGGCGCAGATGTTGGCGGCCGTGTCCAAACTGGTCGGACCGTAGGCAGCGTTGCGAGACTCGGCATGGATATCCAAACTCAATCGACGCCGGAGCAGGGCAGTGTAGTTCTCGCCGGCGAGCTGGATATCCACGGGGTGGCCGAGGCCAACGAAACTTTGCGCCGTGTTCTGAACGAGGCGGAGCGGGTTGAGGTCGACCTGCACGACGTTGAAGCAATCGACGGCGCGGGCTTGCAGATGCTGATGGCGATCAAGTTCGAAACGGTACGGCTGAACCGCGAGTTGCTCCTTCGCAGGCATAGCGCAGCCGTCATCGAGGCGATCGAACTCGTCCAGCTGAACGCCTTTTTCGGCGACCCTGTGGTGCTACGCGCCGAGGTTTCCAAGATATGAGCGAACCGTTCGACATGAGTGCCGCGCCGGCGACCTTGCCGAGGTGGAGACTTGCTGCTCGGTTTCGAGAACGATGGCATAGCCGCGGACGAGATCAACGCGCTATTTCGCGCCGCTCATCCCTTCAAAGGTTCTGCCGGACTGTTCGGGCTCGATTACATCGTCGACTTTGTCTTCGGGACGGATAACGAATACCGCTACGACCTGAATTCACACCTTGAGACATCGGAAGGCCAAGCACGTACTCCTGCCACGTAAGAACAGCGCGGCCGATGCAGCGGTAGTCGAGGACGAGGGCGAGTTCGTGCGCTTCTAGGGCCTGCGTACACTACTGCGCGGTGCGCTGTTGCGCCCGGTTGCTAGTCAATCAAGGCGTGAGGAGAGAGGTCTGGTCATTCCAAACTGAACGACGAGCAGCGCTGAGGGGCGGCCGGGCGGACGCTACTCGTAGGGCCGGTTTGCTCAAGTAGTGTACAAAGGGCCTAGGGAGGCATGATGGAATACACCGAGAGCGCGTACTCGCATGATCTGGTGCCGATCGGTAGTTCGTCGGCCGGGGTCACGCAGCACCTGAGTTTCAGTCTGGGCGGGGAGACGTTTGCGGTCGATATCTGCCATATCCGCGAAATCATCGAGTACGAAGAGGTCACCGCGGTACCATCGTATCCAGAAACATCTGCTGCAAACCTATTGCCTGCGCGGCGTTGGGTCCAAACAGGGCGGGTTCGTCGTGGACAGGCATTTGCGCGAACGCATCGAGTTCCGTGCGGTCAATCTGATCGAGCAATTGCCCGAGATCGACTTCTTCGATGTCGTGTTCCTGCGTAATGTGATGATCTACTTCGACCAGAACACCAGACGCAGCGTCTGCAAGCGACTGTTGACCCGCATTCGACCCGGTGGCTATCTGTTCGTCGGCCATTCGGAAAGTCTTCGCGGCATGTGCGATGAACTGCTGTCGGTGTCGTCTTCGATCTATCGCCGTCTGTGAACACGGCCGTCGACCTCAGTGGGATTTTTCTCGAACCCGGAGGATTTTACTTCGGCGTCCGGGAGGACGTGAGGGGCAGGACACTGCTGGGCTCCTGCGTTGCCATGACACTGTGGCATCCCCGGCTGCGTGTCGGAGGTATCGCGCACTTCATGCTCCCCAGTCGCTCGCGACTCCGTCGAGCGGATGAAGCTCTGGATGCCCGCTACGCCGACGAAGTGATCGAGTTGTTCTGCCTGCGTGTACGTGCACTGCGCACTCGTCCTTCAGAGTACGAACTCAAACTGTTCGGCAGAGGCAACATGTTTCCGCACAGGGTGCGCACGAGGGACTGCGCGGACGTATCCAGTCGCAACGTGCAGGGCCGCACGTCGCCTCGCGGAAGAACACGGCTTCGTACTCAAGGCGGAACATCTTGGTGGCATAGGACATAGAGTGCTGATTTTCGATCTGCGCGATGGCGTGGTCTATCTGCGTCACACGGGAGAGGTCCAGTCGCCGGGAACGGGAACCGCGTGAGCACCGTTGGCGACTCCGCGGTGGTGCTCCGGGTGCTTGGTGTATCCCGACCGCGGATCGCAGCATTGAGGTCATCGGCGTTGCCCGAGTCTTTTTCGTTTTGCTGAGCGTCATGTCAGGAGAGGCCGATGGTGATCTGCTCGGCGTTAACCGAAATGGGCGCCGCTCAGCATCTCCGCCGGTAGCTCCGTGTGGTTTGGAAGAGTGGCTCGGAGCCTGGGAAATAGAGAGGGCGGTGTGGGTGAGAGTGAAGTGAAAACGAGGGACGGACTGTATCCGTGATAAATTATCAAATCATAAATATTCAATTTCAGGGAATTTTTTCACCAAACAACTACCACTAAAAAAATATCGGCTTTACTATCAAGAAGACGATCGAACCGCCGATACGGGTAGCAAATGGCCAGAGTCGAGGCGCGGCACGGTGTCTGTGCCTTTGCGAGGTGGCATATGAAGGAATCATTACTATGAACGGTTCACCGGTGCGTTCGCAGGGCGTGGCGAATGGCGATGGGGCTTCGCGTGATTCGGCGGCGCGGGGACTGCGGCGTTCGTCGTACTGGGTTGCCGCCGTAGCACTGGCGGGTCTTCTGCTGGGCCTTGTCTGGCCCTGGTTCATATGGCCGGCGGTGCTGGCGGTGATTGTCGCCACGTTTCTCGTCGAACGCAGCTCAAGGCCGGCGATGGCGATTGCCGAGATCGAAGAGATGCCTGTCTCTTCGGACGACGAACTCGCGGCAGCCTTGCGCCACGCCTGCAATACCGCGCTGCCTATTCTGGCACGTCAGATAGAGAGCGGACGGAAGCAAAGCGAGGAGGCCATCATTTCCCTCAGTTCCCGCTTCCAGGCTCTCATCGAACGACTGGAAGCGACCGTCGAGGCCGCATCCAGAGTGACGAGCGGAGATGGGGAAACCGGTTCCGGCGGAACCATTCGCAGCAGCGAAACGGATCTTCACAGCGTCCTCGACGCATTGCGCGTGGCGGCCAAGCGCCGCGACGCGGTGACCAGCGCCATCGGTGGCTTGGACGAGCATGCGGCTGCGCTGCACGGCATGGCCACGGAGGTCGGAGCAATTGCCTCTCAGACGAATCTGCTTGCCTTGAATGCGGCCATCGAGGCTGCTCGTGCGGGTGAACAGGGGCGCGGGTTTGCGGTGGTCGCCGATGAGGTTCGCAAACTGTCCGCGCAGTCCAGCGATACCGGGCACCGCATGGTCGAGAACGTGAAACTGATCAGCAATGCGCTTTCGGGCGTGAGCGAGGCGGTGGTGCAGGCCGGTGCGGAAGAAGGCGAGGCGTTGACCTCGGCAGAGTCGGCGATTGGTGACGTGCTGCAGCGTTTTCAGGCGTATTCGGTCCAGATGCAGGAGCTGGGATCGGAAGTCGAGAATGAAACAGGCGGTATCAGAGAGGAAGTGACGCAGATGCTTGTGTCGCTGCAGTTTCAGGATCGGGTAAGCCAGATCCTGGCCCATGCGCGCGATAGCCTCGAGAGTCTGACGACGGAAATCGAGCAGATGCAGGGGAGCGTCGGTGAACATGAGCGCATCGTGCGTTGGCTCGATGAGATAGAGCGCCAGTACACGACCGAGGAACAGAAAATGAACCATCGGGGTAAGACCGAGGGAGTCGCCGGTGGCGGCGATGTCACCTTTTTTTGAACGGTTAGACACTGGACGGGTGAACTCATGGCTAAGACCGTAATGATCGTGGACGACTCTGCCTCATTGCGACAAGTCGTGCGCATGGCCCTGAGCGGCGCCGGTTATCAGGTCATGGAAGCAGGCGACGGGCAGGACGCGCTGGACAAGCTCAATGGCAACAAGGTTCATTTGGTGATCAGCGATGTGAATATGCCGCGCATGGACGGCATTACGTTTGTGAAGATACTCAAACAACGTCCCGAGTACCGCTTTCTCCCGGTGATCATGTTGACCACGGAGGCTGGTGCGACGCGTAAGGATGAGGGACGCGTAGCGGGCGCCAAGGCCTGGATGGTCAAGCCCTTCCAGCCGGCGCAGATGCTTGCGGCCGTGTCCAAGCTGCTCGGGCCCTAGGGCCTCACGCTATCGTGTGACGCGCTAAGCTGGCCGCCAAGCAAGGCGCAGGGAGAGAGGTTTGGTCATGTCAAAGGCGACTAGCAACGCTGAGTGCCGGTCAATCGGATGCGACCCGTAGGGCAGGGTTATGAAAAGCGGCCGAGGCAGCCCGGTGCTAAGTAGTGTGAACATAGTCAAGGCAACGAGGAGAGACTGGCATGGATATCCAAGTCCAATCGAGCCCAGAGCAGACGAGTGTGTCATTCTCCGGCGAGCTGGATATCTACGGCGTGACCGACGCCAACGAGGTTCTGCTCGGGGCGTTGAATGATGCGCAGCGGGTTGAAGTCGACTTGCACGATATCGAGGCGGTTGACGGAGCGGGGCTGCAGATGTTGATGGAGGCTAAGCTCGAGGCTGTGAGACTGGGGCGCGAGTTGTCGTTGGTTCAGCATAGCGAAGCGGTGGTCGAGGCGATCGAATTGACTCACCTGACGGCCTTTTTCGGGGATCCGATGGTGCTGCGTGCCGAGGAGGGGAAAGCATGAGCGAGCCGTTCGATCTGAGTGCTGCGCTGGCGACCTTCATCGAGGAAGCAAACGAACTCTTGAGCGAGATGGAGTCTCTGCTGCTCGGCTTCGAGAACGATGGCGTGGCGCCCGACGAGATCAATGCGCTGTTCCGGGCGGCGCATACGCTCAAAGGGTCCGCGGGGTTGTTTGGCCTGGATTACATCGTCGACTTCGCGCATGTCATGGAAAGCATGCTTGACAGAGTGCGCAGCGGCGCACAGGTGGTGGACTCGTCGGGCATTCAGGCGTTGCTCGAGGCCCGCGATCATCTTGCGACTCTGGTCGATGTCGCTGAGCAGGGCGGAGATCCGGATGCCGGGACGCTGAGCCTGAGTGCTGCGTTGGGCGAGCGGCTAGGAGCGGTGCCGTCTGCGCCGGCGAAACCGTCGTCGAGTGTACCGGCCACGGCGGGTGATGCCTCGTTGCTGCCGGCAAGTGACGCTGTCGAAAGCGTCATCTCCACGTTGACGCGCCGCGAGTCGCCCGGCGGCTGGCACATATCGCTGCGTTTCGGTCCGGATACCTTCCGCAACGGCATGGATCCGCTGTCGTTTATTCGTTATCTGGGCAGCCTTGGCGAACTGGTTGGCGTGAAGACGATGCTCAACGGCGTGCCGGAAGGGCAGGACTTCGATCCGGAGTGTTGCCATCTCGGTTTCGAAATCAATTTCCGCGGCGACATCGACAAGCAGACGATCGAAAATGTCTTCGAGTTCGTGGAGGACGATTGCGAGGTCCGCATTCTGCCGAGTTCGGCGAAGCTGCAGGCCTTCGTCGAATTGATCCAGACTCTGCCCGAGGACGATATACGTCTGGGCGAGATTCTGGTTGGCGTCGGCACGCTGACCGAACGTGAACTGCAGGAAGCGTTGAGGTTGCAGGCCGAGGCGGCGGACAAGGCGGAACCTTTAGGCCAGGTGCTGGTTGGGCGCGGTGTAGTGGAGCCCCGCGTCGTCGAAGCGGCGTTGGAAAAACAGTCGCGGGTGAAGGAGACGCGCGCCCGCGACTCGCGTGTGGTGCGCGTGCAGGCGGACAAGCTCGACACCCTGATCGATGGGGTGGGCGAACTGGTGATCGCCACTTCCGCAGTGATGGAACTTGCCACGCAGGCCCACAATCCGGCTCAACTGCAGGCGGCAGCCGAGGTGGCCAGGTTGGTCGAAGTAATCCGCGAAGACGCGCTGCGCCTGCGCATGGTGGAGATACGTGATACCTTCACGCGCTTTCATCGCGTGGTTCGCGACGTTGCGCGCGAGGTGGGCAAGGAGGTGCAGCTGGCGCTGCGCGGCGAGGATACCGAACTCGACCGTGCCGTGGTCGACAAGATCGCCGACCCGCTGACGCACATGGTGCGCAACGCCATCGATCATGGCATCGAAACGCCGAATGTGCGTACCGCAGCTGGCAAGCCGGCGCAGGGCACCATCCGTCTTCAGGCCTATTACGATTCGGGCAACGTGGTGGTTGAAATCGTCGACGACGGCGCAGGGCTGGACCCGGTCCGAATTCGTGCCAAAGCCGTCGAGCGCGGGCTGATCGAGCCGGATGAGCAGCTCGGCGAAAGCGAAATTTTCCCGCTCATCTTCGAGCCCGGTTTTTCCACGGCCGAGAAAGTCAGCGACCTGTCGGGACGCGGGGTGGGGATGGACGTGGTCAAGCAGGTCATCGCCGGGCTCCACGGTAGCGTCGAGGTGGAGAGCAGTCAGGGCGAGGGTACGCTGGTGCGACTGAGATTGCCGCTCACGTTGGCGATCATCGACGGTTTCCTGCTAGGCGTCGGCGATGCGCGCTACGTGCTGCCGCTGGACAGTGTGGTGGAGTGCACGGACTTTTCCGGCGTGGAGGAGCACTCGGGCTACGGCGACTACATCAAGCTGCGCGATGCGGTGCTGCCCTATTTGCGACTGGACGATTTCTTTGGCCAACGTCGCGGCGCCGTACAACGTGAAGGACTGGTGGTGGTGCAAAGCGGGAGCGAGCGGATTGGCTTGGTTGCCGGTGAATTGCTGGGAGAGATCCAGGCGGTGATCAAGCCCTTGGGCGAGCTGTTCCATCACCTCAAGGGAATCGGGGGATCGACCATTCTGGGCAGTGGCAGGCTGGCTTTGATTCTCGACGTGCCTGGGCTGATCCAGGCTGCGGTACAGAACGAAACCTCCGCACGGCGGACGGAGTCTCCGGGAAGGATAACGAATACCGCTACGACCTGAATTTACACCTTTCAATCAATACGCGTATTAAGAGCTAGCAAGCGGGGTGAGCTGAGATGTCGTTCAATAACTTGCGCATAGGCGTCAGATTGGGACTGGGATTTGTCCTGGTGCTGGCGTTGCTGATTGCCGTCGCCGTCATGGGTTTGAGCCAGATGGCGTCGATTAAAAGTGGTACGGATCGAATTGCTCAGGACGCCTGGGTCAAGGCGAAACTGGTGATGGACATGAAGTCCAAGGTGCTGGGGTCGGACGCCGATTTTCGCGGCGCACTACTTGCCACGGATGCCTCCGAACGCAGCGCTGATCTAAAACAGCTGAAGGAGGATAGTCAGCAACTCGGCGCTGCCCTCGCGCGAGCGGGAAAGCTGTTTACTTCAACGCAGAACCGAATGTTACTCGGTCAGGTCAATACGGCGCTGCAGCATTTCGATGGCGTCAATCAACGCGCAGCCTCACTGTTGCTCGCGGGTCAACAGGCACAGGCACAGGCCTTGTTCACTCATGAGGGACTGCCGCTGGTGGATAAGCTGCGCAGCGAACTGGATACATTGATCCAGACTCAACAGACGAATCTGGATACCACCTATCATCAGGCCAATACGACATACCATGCAGCAATGGCGGAGGCATTCGTCCTGGTCGCGATCGCGCTCGTGTTGGGCCTCGGTATGGCGTTCTTCACGACGCGCAGCATCACTCGTCCGATCAGCGATGCGGTTGCCGTCGCCAATAGCATGGCCGACAACGACCTGACGCCGCGGGTCGAGGCGGTTTCCAAGGACGAGACCGGGCAACTCCTGGCGGCGATGAGACGCATGGTGGACAACCTGTCGGGAGTGATCTTCGAGGTGCGGTCGGCTGCCGATTCGCTGTCGAGCGCCTCCGAGGAGGTCAGCGCAACAGCGCAATCAGTGTCGCAGGCCTCTACGGAACAGGCCGCGAGTGTGGAGGAAACCAGCGCCTCGATGGAGGAGATGGGGGCGTCCATCACGCAGAACGCCGAAAACGCCAAGGTTACCGACGGCATGGCCGGAGAGGCTGCCACGAACGCTTCAGAGGGGGGCGATGCCGTCGAAAAGACGGTCCAGGCGATGAAGGACATCGCCGACAAGATCGGCATTATCGACGACATTGCCTATCAGACCAACCTATTGGCCCTGAACGCGGCCATTGAAGCTGCGCGTGCCGGCGAACACGGCAAGGGCTTCGCGGTGGTAGCTGCCGAGGTACGCAAGTTGGCCGAGCGTAGCCAGGTCGCTGCGCAGGAAATCGGCGAACTGGCCTCCGGCAGTGTTGCACAGGCCGAACGGGCCGGTCGTCTGCTCGGAGAAATCGTGCCAGGCGTGCGCAAGACCTCCGATCTCGTGCAGGAGATTTCCGCGGCTTCAGAGGAACAGAACGCCGGCGTCGCCCAGATCAACACCGCCATGAGCCAGCTCAGCCAGGCGACTCAGCAGAACGCTTCCGCTTCCGAGGAACTGGCCGCAACCTCCGAGGAACTCAGCAGCCAGGCCGAACAGCTGCAGCAGCTGATGTCCGTATTCAAGCTGCGTGCCGAGGGGGGCAAGCGGGCCTCCGCACAGGAGCGCGCGGCGGCGGTGCAGCGGACGGCCAAGCACGCACGCGTGGCGCCGGAGGAACGGGCCGGCGACGCAGGGACAATCGAGGACGAAGGCGAATTCGTGCGTTTCTAGGAGGCGAGTATGAACTACACGGAAAGCGCGCGTTCGCACGAACTGGTGCCGTCGGGAGACTTGTCCGCGGAGGCGACGCAGTACCTGAGCTTCAGTCTGGGAGCCGAGACCTTCGCGGTCGATATCCGCCACATCCGCGAGATTATCGAGTACGAAGAGGTTACCGCGGTGCCGACGATGCCGGCTTTCCTGCGCGGCGTAATCAATTTGCGCGGAAAGGTCGTGCCGGTCATCGATCTGTCCGTACGTTTCGGCCGTGCGCCGACCGAAGTGCGTCGCAGAAGCTGTATCGTCATCGTCGAGGTTGGCGACGAGGCGACCCGTCAGGATCTGGGCATCATCGTCGACGCGGTAAACGAGGTGATGGAAATCGATGCGAATAGCCAGGAACGGCCACCGGCCTTCGGCGCAGGGCTGCGCAATGACTTCATCCAAGGTATCGGCAAGGTCGCGGGCCATTTCGTGGTAGTTCTGGCGATCGATCAGGCTTTGTCGATCAAGGAAATGGCGCAGTTGTCGCAGTCCCAGCAGTGGAATCTGCCGCAGGAACAGGACGCCAATGACCGAACGGGCGGTTGAGCGAAACCTGCAGACTCCGGCGCGCAGGCCCGCCGGTCCGTTGTCGGGTGGCAGTCCTGCGGTGCTGGGCGACGCTGATTTCGCCGCCATACGCAAATTCGTATATCAGCGCGCGGGTATCAGCCTTAGCGAGGCCAAACGGGCACTGGTTTCAGGGCGTCTCGACCGACGCTTGCGCGAAATCGGTTGTACCAGCTATTCCGAGTACCTGGAACGCATCGGTGATGGCGCACTCGCGCCCGGCTCGGAGGCGCAAGTCGCGCTGGACCTGCTGACCACGAATGAAACCTATTTCTTTCGCGAGCAGAAGCATTTCGATTTTTTGCGCGAACGGATTCTTCAGGGTACTCATCGCGGGGTGAAAATCTGGAGTGCGGCCTGTTCGAGCGGTGAGGAACCCTATAGCATCGCAATGCTGTTGGCCGATGCATTGGGGCAGCGCCCCTGGTCCGTGTTCGCCTCCGATGTCAGCAGCCGCGTACTGGCCCGTGCACGGCTTGGGCAGTACCCCATGGAACGGGCCGATCGCATCCCGCGGCACTTGCTGCATGCCCACTGCCTGCGTGGCGTTGGTTCCAAGCAGGGCTGGTTCGCGGTTTCCAAACAGTTGCGTGAACGTATCGAGTTTCGCACTGTCAATCTGATTGAGAAACTACCCGAGATCGGTCCTTTCGACGTGGTGTTCCTGCGCAACGTGATGATCTACTTCGACCACGACACCAAGCGTGCCGTCTGCAAGCATCTGTTGACGCGTATACGTCCCGGGGGCTATCTGTTCGTCGGTCATTCGGAAAACCTGCATGGCATATGCGATGAGCTGCAGCCGGTGTCGCCTTCGATCTATCGTTGTCTATGAATAGGGCCGCGGATCTGGATGAAATTTTTCTGGAACCCGGAGGTTTTTTCTTCGGCGGGCCGGACACGCGGGTCAGGACTCTGCTCGGCTCCTGTGTGGCCATGACGCTGTGGCATCCACAGCAGCGTGTCGGAGGTATCGCACACTTCATGCTGCCCAGCCGATCGCGCAGCCGTCGCGACGGCGAAGCCTTGGATGCGCGCTATGCGGATGAAGTGATCGAGTTATTTTGCCGGCATGTACGTGAGCTGAATACCACTGCGCCGGACTACGAAGTCAAACTGTTCGGCGGTGCCAACATGTTTCCGCATATGATTCGGGATGATGACTGTTCGGGCGTCTCCTGCCGTAACGTGCAGGCTGCACGCCGCTTGGTAGACGAGAATGGCTTCTGGCTCAAGGCAGAGCATCTCGGCGGGGTCGGGCACCGGGCGTTGATTTTCGACTTGCGCGACGGAGTCGCGTATCTACGCCACGGGGCGAGGCGCGCGAGATGGATAATTCATGAGTGAAGCGCATCCCATCCGGGTGTTCATCGTCGATGATTCGGCGGTGGTGCGCCAGGTGCTTGGCGGCCTGCTCGGGGCGGATCGGGATATCAAGGTCATCGGCGCCGCCCCGGACCCTCTGTTCGCTTTGCAGCGCATGCAGAAGGACTGGCCGGATGTGATCGTGCTCGATGTGGAGATGCCGCGTATGGATGGCATTACGTTCCTGCAGCGCATCATGCAGGAGCGGCCGACGCCGGTGGTGATCTGCTCGACGCTGACCGAAAAGGGTGCCGAGACGACCATGCAGGCGCTGTCCGCCGGGGCGGTGAGCGTGGTGACGAAACCCAAGCTAGGCGTACGCGATTTTCTGCTCGACAATTCCTCGGATCTCGTCACTGCGGTCAAGAGTGCGGCGCAGGCACGGCTGGGGAATCTGCGACGCCTGCCGTTGCCTCAACCGGCATCAGTTTCGCCAAGACCCACAGTTCAGGTTCGTTCGACGCCAGCACTGCGTGCCATGGCTGAGACGACCGAGCGGATCGTTGCGATCGGCACCTCGACCGGAGGCACTCAGGCCCTGGAGGCGGTGCTTACGGCGCTGCCCAGAGTCAGTCCACCGATCGCGATCGTGCAGCACATGCCGGAGAAGTTCACCGCCGCCTTTGCCCAGCGTTTGAATGGACTGTGTGCAATCGAGGTGCGAGAGGCGCGAGACGGTGACCGATTGTTGCCGGGGTTGGCGCTCATCGCACCCGGCGGCAAGCATCTCAAGGTGGTGCGGCGTGGCGCGCAATACTATGCCGAGGTTCTGGATGGTCCTCTGGTCAACCGCCATCGGCCCTCGGTAGACGTGTTGTTCCGCTCGGTGGCGGATACGGCCGGACGCAATGCGATCGGCATCATCATGACCGGGATGGGCAATGACGGTGCGCACGGGCTGAAACGCATGCGCGACGCCGGCGCGTATACCGTGGCGCAGGACGAAGCGAGCTGCGTCGTATTCGGTATGCCCAAGGAGGCACTCAAGCTGGATGCCGCCGCCGCGGTGGGCGGATTCGCTGAGATCATCGAGACCATCAGAAAAGCCTGATGGGAAAGTACGGGGGGATGGCTCGAATGCGCTTGGATCCGAAGCCGTTTGCCTCACTCAATGGATGCGTTTTCAGAGGGAGAAGCGGCGCCTGATTGCATGCGTCACCCAGCGCCTGACCGGAATGAGGCCACCAGCGGCGAGGCCAAGTATAAATGCGTCGATCAGCGGACGGCGTTCGGGTTCGAACAGGCGTAGCGGCCAAGGTTCGTGCCGGGCAATGCGACGCAGGCGGGAACGGGCGCCGATGTTCTTTTGGTGAAGATTCGTATCCATTCAGGTTGTCCCGGACTCGAGCCGCCGCTTCAGCCGCGAATCAGGCTGCGTACCCATAAGCCGAGTGCGCCCGCGAGAAGCAGGAGCAGACCTCCTGCGAGCAAGAGGCTGAATACTGGGCCGAGCAGAGTGCTCAGCCAGCGTTCCACACCCCAGGCCACCAGCAGCAATCCCGCCAGCAAGGCCAGTGCCGCGATCAGGCTTAGCCAGAGGCCGAGGCCCAAGCGGAATACCTGCTGCTTGAACTGACGCCCTTCGAGTTCGAGAAGGTCCAGCAGCGCCAGCAGCCATTCGGTGAGGTAGTTCAGCGCCGGCCCCCGAGGTCGAGCAGCTTGGCGATGACGAAGCCGACGCCAAAGGCGGTGAGCAGGCTGCTGAAGGGATGTTCGCCGACTCGTCCTTCGAGCTGATCGTAATAGGCGCGCCCGCGTTGACCGGCGGTATCGACGCGTTCACGCAGGCGCTCGCGTGCCTCGTCCAGCCTCTCGTTGAGGTGTTCCTGCGCGCCGTGTGCACGGTCCAGGCCGAGCTGTTTGAGTGTGTCGGTGAGTTTGCCGACGTCTTCGCGCAGCTTGTTGAAGTCTTCCCGCAGGGCGTCGAGATCGTCTTTCGGTGATTCGCTCATGTTTCATTTCCCCTTACACGATTGCGTGTCAAATGTGGGTCCGAATACTGAGTGTAATGCTTTGGCAAAGGTCCGTCGCGCCGGCTCCTTGAGTCAGGTCAACTGATATGCGCGTAGGCGGAGAGATGTCGACCTTCCTGTAGCAATGTGGTGGGCGCGCCGCGTTCGATGATCCGTCCATGGCTCATGACGGCGATGTCGTCGACATAGCTCAGCGCCTGCGGACGGTGCGTGATGAGCAGCGTGGTCCGGTCCTGCATGAGTATTTGCAAGGCTTGCAGCACCGCATGCTCGGACTCCGCATCCAGGCCTTCGGTGGGTTCGTCCAGAATTAGAATCGGTGCATCCTTGAGCAGCGCGCGGGCGATGGCGACGCGCCGCGCCTGGCCGCCGGAAAGCCGCGTGCCGGTCTCGCCGACGAAGGTGTCCAGACCTTCCGGCAAAGCCATGATCTCATCGTGAATATTGGCCTGGCGCAATGCCTCGATCAGTTCGGCCTCGCTCGCCTCCGGGCGCGCCAGCAGCAGGTTCTGGCGTACGCTGGTGTTGAACAGATGCGTCTGCTGAGCCACCACCGCGCACCAACTGCGCACGGTTTCGCCGCGGAAAGCGCGCAGCGGCACGTCGCCGATTTCGACCTCCCCCTCCTGGTAGTCCCAGAAGCGCAGCAGGACGTTGAGCAGGCTGGTCTTGCCGGAGCCGGTCGCGCCGATGATGCCGAGTCGTCCGCCCGCGGGCACGTCGAGATCGATGCTGTCCAGCGCCCAGGCGGCGTTCTCGGTGTAGCGCATGCGCAGCCTCGTCAGACGCAGCCCGAAGGAGGCCGGGCGTGAGGCGTCCTCGGCGGGTTCGGTGACGGCGGGGCGGGTATCGACGATCTCGAAGATGCGGCGCGCGGCGGCCAAGGTCTCGCCTAGGGTCTGGAAGGCCAGCGGCAGTGCGTTGATGGATTCGAAACTGGCCATGACGAACAGCGCGATCATCGCCAGGCCCGGGCCGTCAAGACTCTTTTGCGAGACCAGTGGAATGGCGATCAGTACGGCGATCCATACGCTGAATTGGGTCACAAGCCCGGACAGGGCGGCGGACAGGCCATTGATGTGTGCCTGCCTGCGTTGTGGTGTAATCAATTCGTCGCTGAGCCGTTCGACGCGTTCGGCCTGCCGGCGGCCAGCCTGGTAGACGCGCAGTTCGCCCTGTCCGCGTACGGCATCGGCGACTGCGGAGCGCAATTCGGCTCGCACTGCGACGGTGCGTTCTCCGGGAGCGCGGCCGAGACGTTGCGCGAGCAGGGGCAGGGCGATGCCAGCCAACAGCAGCCCGGCGAGATTGGTGAGCGCCACGGGCACGCTGAACAAGGCCATGAAGCCGATCACGACGAGCACGCTGATGGCGGCTGCGATACTGGGGGCGAGCACGCGCAGATAGAAGTTGTCCAGGGTATCGATGTCGGCGCGGATGCGGCTCAGCAGGTCGCCGCCGCGGTAGTATTGCAGACGCGCAGGGGCGAGCGGTTCGAGGTGTTCATAGAACCATACGCGCAGCCGCGATAGCAGGCGGAAGGTCGCCTCGTGCGTGACCAGGCGCTCAAGGTAGCGTCCGCCGGTGCGCAGTATGGCGAGGCCGCGGATGCCCGCAGCAGGCGTGAAGTAGTTGATGCGGCCGCTGCCCAGACCGGCTAGCGCCATGGCGGTGATGAACCAGCCGGAAAGTGCCAGCAGTCCGATGTTGGCCAGCGTTACCGTGATCGTAAGCAGGATGCCGGCGGCTATCCAGCGTGCGTAGGGCCGGAACAGGCCGAGCAGTCGAAGGAGATCTCTCATGCGCCTGCTCCTCCATACAGGCTGTTCATGCCGGCATACAGGCCGCCGCCGGCCAGCAGTTCGTCGTGCCTGCCCTGTTCGGCGATGCGGCCGCGGTTCAGCACCAGGATGCGGTCTGCGCGGCGGACGGTTTCGAGCCGGTGCGCGATTATCAGCATGGCGCGGTCGTGCGCCAGGCGTTCGACCGATTCGGTGATCAACGCCTCGGTTTCCGGATCGAGGCTAGCGCTGGCTTCATCGAGCACCACTAGCTGGGCGTTCTTGAGAAACGCGCGGGCCAGGGCGATGCGCTGGATCTCGCCGCCGGATAGGCCCTGGCCACGATCGCCGACCTGCGTGTCGTAACTTTGAGGGAGGGCTTCGATGAAAGTTGCCGCGTTGGCCAGCTCGGCGGCGCGGTGTACGGCCTCCGGGGTGGCATCGGGCCGGCCTAGGCGGATATTGTCGAGTATGCTGCCGTGGAACAGCGTGGGCCGCTGCGGCAGCCAGGCGACGCGCGACAGCCAGGCGTCCTCCGATAGTTCGCTCAGGTCGACGCCGTTGACGCTGATTCGTCCGCTTTGAGGCTGCATGAAACCGAGCAGGAGCTGACTGAGCGTGGTTTTTCCCGCGCCGCTCGGTCCGACCAAGGCCACGCGCTCGCCGTGGGCGAGGCTGAAGTCGATGTCGGTGAGCACCGCTTGTCCGGGCTCATAGGCGAAGCCGACGTGTTCGAAGCGGATGTCCAGTGGAGCTGCGTCCGGCAGGCTGTCGGTGCCGGCTTTCGATTCGGGTAGGGGCGTATTGAGCAGCTTGACGATCTGTTCCGAAGCGCCGATCGCTTCCATGCGGGCGTGATATTGCGTGCCCATGTTGCGCAGCGGTAGGTAGAATTCCGGAGCGAGCAGAAGCACGAAGAAGCCCGGCAGGTAGTGGATGTCGCCGTAGAGCAGTCGAAAGCCGATGAACACGGCAACCATGGCGATGCTGACGGTCGCCAGGAACTCCAGTACTAGCGAGGAAAGAAAGGCCACGCGCAACACCGCCATGGTGCTGCGGCGGTATTCGTCCGAAATCTGTGCGACGACTTCAGCCTCGAAGCGGCTGGCATTGAACAGCTTGAGCGTAGTGAGGCCTTCGATGACGTCGAAGAAATGCGCGCTCATGCGCGCCAGCTTGCGCCACTGGCGTTGATTGAGGCGTTCGGCGCCCTTGCCGATCAGGATCATGAAAAACGGGATCAGTGGCGCGGTGATCAGCATGATGAGTCCCGATATCCAGTCGGAGGGGAAAACGAAGACCAGGATCGCGAAGGGTATGAAAGCGGCCAGGGCGGTTTGCGGCAGATAGTTGGCGTAATATTTCTCCAGCGATTCCACGCCATCGATCAGGGTGTTGGCGAGGTCGCCGGTGCGCTGCTGGCGGGTCCATGCCGGACCCAGCGCCTCCAGGTGTGCATAGACGCGTTTGCGAACGTCCAGTTTGACCCGCGCGGCGGCTTCGAAGGCGGTGGCTTCGGACAGCGCCGAGACAACGGCTCGCGCGGCGAATACCCCGATCAGGCCAGTCATCCACGGCCAGACGTATGTCAGTCCGTGGCCCTCGATGGCCACGGCGTTGATGGTGAGTGCGAGTAGCCAGGCCTGCAGAATGAGCAGTAGTCCCCCTACGGCTCCGACGGCGACGGCAGCGGTTAGCGGTCGGCGTACCCGGCCGACGTGGCTGCGCAGCCAGTCGTTGAGAAGCTTGCCGGTGGTGCGGGGCATTGGGGCTGATGGCGATGACATTGGTGTTTGGGCTCAGGTGGTTTCGCTCGGCCGCTGTAGGCCGAATTTCTGCATGCGGTAGCGCAAAGTCTCGCGCGTGGTTCCGAGCAGGCGCGCGGTGACCGAGACATTGTAATCGTTCAGCTCGAGTGCTCTGGCCAGGACCTCGCGTTCGATCTCTTCCAGACTGAGGCTGCCGTCGAGGGGGAGCTGCAGCAGTGGACCTTCGTGCCGGTCCAGCGGGCAGGGACTGACGCTGCACAACTGCAGCCAGCGGGTGGAGATACGGCTGCCTTCGCTGAGTAACACGCTGCGTTCTATCACGTTGCGCAATTCACGCACGTTGCCTGGCCAGGGGTATCCGCGCAGCTGACGCATGACGTCATCGGGTACCTCGGCGGGTGCGCGGCCCGCCTTGGCCGCGAATTCGGCAACAAACACCGGCACCAACTGGTCGAGGTCCTGCAGCCGCCGCCGCAGCGGGGGTAGTTCGACGCGGAAGACGCTGAGGCGGTGGTAGAGGTCGGCGCGAAACTCCGTTTGCTCGACGGACTGGACGAGATTGCGATGGGTGGCGGCAATGATCTGCACGTCGATGCGGATTTCACGCGTGCCACCGAGCCTGCGGATGGTGCGTTCCTCAATGGCCATGAGCAGTTTGGCCTGCAGATCGGTGTCCAGTTCGCCGATCTCGTCCAGGAACAAGGTGCCGCCGTTGGCCTGTTCGAACAGACCGATGCGGCGTCCCCGGGCGCCGGTGAAGGCACCGGCCTCGTGGCCGAACAGCTCCGATTCGAGCAGTTCGCGGGGCAGGGCGGCACAGTTGAGCTGCACGAAAGCCCCGTCGCTGCGTGGCCCGCTGTGGTGCAGGATTCGCGCAGCAAGACCTTTGCCGGTGCCGGTCTCTCCTTGTATCAGCAGAGTGCTGAACGGGACGGTGGCGAGGCGCTCCAGCAGATCGCGCACGAGCTGATTGGCAGGGCTGTCGCCGAGCATGGATTCGGGCCGGTAGCGCTCGTTGCCTGCCTGCTGCTGCTGGTCGAGGCGGCGATGCGCGCGCGCGGCACGTGCTGCGCCACCGACGATTAGGTCGAGGCGATCGCGTGTGCAGGGTTTTTCCAGGAACTCGTAGGCACCCAGCCGTAGCGCACGGACCGAGTCGGGCACGGTGCCGTAGCCGGTGAGCAGTATCCACTCGCTGCGGATGCCGGCTTTGCGCGCAGTTTCCAGCAGATCGAGTCCATTGCCGTCCGGCAGGCTCATGTCGGAGAGGACCACCAGAGGGTCCAACGTATCGTGGAAGAGCTGCTGCCTGGCCTGCGTCAGGTTGGTCGCGACCACGACTTCCCAGCCCTCACGCTGGAAATGGCGTGCGAGTTCCTGGCCCAGTAGGGCTTCGTCTTCGATGATCAGCAGAACTTCACTCATGAGCGCTGTTCGGACTGCGGGTGCGGGATGGATGTACTAACTTGAACCTGTCATTGTGCCAGATGCGAGATCGGTTCAGGCGTTATGCCAACTTCGGAGCCGTATGGAATCGCCAGCAGGACGCGCGCGCCTCCGCTTTCCAGGTTGGAAAGCTCCAGGCGACCGCCGCACTCCTGCGCGAACCGCCGGGCGGTGGTCAGGCCGAGGCCCGTGCCTCGATCCTTTTCGGAAACGAAGGCACGGGGGCCACTGGTCAGCAGCCGTGGAGAAAACCCCGGGCCTTCATCTTCGATGATGATGT
The DNA here is from genome assembly GCF_037381185.1 of Acidihalobacter sp. Taxonomy (NCBI): domain Bacteria; kingdom Pseudomonadati; phylum Pseudomonadota; class Gammaproteobacteria; order Chromatiales; family Ectothiorhodospiraceae; genus Acidihalobacter; species Acidihalobacter sp. The sequence goes on along the minus strand of NZ_JARRQY010000007.1, from coordinate 12,980 downwards.
GCAATTCCCGTTGCCTGACTTCGGCGCTAATGCGAACTTCTCCGCCCGCGTTGCCCAATGCTTCGCAGGCATTGTTCATCAGGTTGAGCACGGTGTGGCGGAACCCGGTTTCGGGCAGTCTGCACTGCAGATCTTCGGGGGCTCGGACGTGCAGGCGCACCTTGTCGCCGAAGTGAAAGCCCTGCAGTCGGGCTGTATTGCGTAGCGCCTCGTCAACGCGGATCGTGCTTCGCGCTTCCGGTCGATGGCGGACGCGATCCAGATGTCCGTTGAGGGTGTCGACGAGGCGGTCGATTTCTCCGCCGACCAGTTGGAGTCTCGCCGTGGCGTCCGGATCGGTGCTGTCGCTTTCGAGATTGTGCAGCGCTAGCCGGATGCCGGCCAAGGGGTTGCGCAGGTCGTGAGCCAGCCCGGCCGCGACTTCTCCTGCGGCGGCGAGGCGTTCGGCGCGGGTGAGCGCCGAGTGGGTGAGCAGCAGGGAACGCATCGCCTCGTCGACAGCTGCGGAGAGTTCGCGTTCACGATCGGCATGTCGTTCCTCCAGCAACTCCAGGCGGGCGACGAGTTGGTTGTAGCTCGATAGCAGTGGTCGCAGAGTGGGCGTCGTGCCGCGTTCTTCGAGCGGTTGGTAGTTGCGCTCGGCAAGCATGGTGAGCATGTCTGCGAGGCGTCCGAGCGGTGCGACGAGGCGCCCATGCAGGCCGTAGAGAAAGGCGATCACCAGCAGGGGAAAGGCGATCAACGTGGCCAGCGCGAGCTGCAGCGCGCGCCGCGCGGCATCGTAGGCCTTCTCGATCATGCCGAGACTGATTGCATTCTCCGCCTGCTCGGCTTGGCGCAGGCACTGCAGGGCGTGGTCTATTGCCTGATCCTTGGGTCGGTTGCGATCGCGCAGGACGGCTGCGGCCTGCTCGAGCCAGGTTCGGGTTCGGGGCGCGAACCAACGCGTACCTTGCGTCAGTTCGTTCAGCTGTCTGGCGGTGGCGGGACTGGGAAGTCTTTGCTCTTCGCGGTCGTGTTCGATCGTGTTGGCGACGCTGCGAAGTTCGGCGACGTGTTTCGCGTGGGTGTACAAGGGTGCGACGCGGTTCAGGCCACCGTAAATGATAAACACCAGCACGGTCATGGAACTGATCAGCGCGGTCATGGTGATCAGGACCGGCAGCCACAAGGGTTGCATGACCAAGCGGCGCAAGGCGTGGCTGGGGCCGCGATTGAACATGGATGGCTCCGATGCTGGTGTGTGGAGCGTCCGGCTCGGGAGAGCGCGAGAACGGATGTGGCAGCGTAGTGTATTCGACCGGCAGGTTCAGCGCCGATCCATGCCTGTTCTGTTGACCGTGTCGATGCGTCTACGTTCCGTGACGACCAGGCTGAACAGCATGCCTAGGGAGAGTAGGAAGACAGCTCCGGCCAACAGATAGAGGCCCGGCGGCAGGCCGAAAATGATACCTACGAGACCGACGCCGAGTATCGGCCCGAGCAGGAACAATGCGAGCATTCGCAGATTCCAGAATGCCTGCAGCATGGGATGGGTCCGTGTGTTCATGTACATGTGCCGGGAGTGCCCGCGTGGCGGCACGGCGCCGCCGCGCGGGTCGGATGCCTAATGATGGGCGTAGGCGGCCAGTTTGTTGATACGGGCGCGGAATACCCAGATCTGGTACCAGTTGTACATGATCATCACCGGGAAGAATCCGCCCATGGCCAGCGTGAAAGTGAACAGCGACACGGAGGGGCTGGCGCCGCTGTAGATGGTCCAGGTGCCGGGCACCAGCCAGGGGAACATGGTGGCCATCATCCCGCCCCACATTAGCACGATGGTGAGATTGAGCCAGAGAATCGCGTTCAGGTCATTGCCCAGCGCGGAGGCGCGGCGCATGCGGAACACCGCGTATACGGTGACCAGACCGAGCAGTACCCAGGCCCAGGCGTGAGGTCCCAGCCATTTGGAGGAAGCCCACGGGAACGCGAACACGCTCCAGATCACGGTGACGAGCACGGCCGCCAGCGCCAGCCAGAAGGTGGTGTCGACCCAGGTGGCGGCACGCGAGCGGATCGGGCAGTGCGGCTCGAAGCGCGCGCGCACGAACAGGCCTCCGGCCAGCGAGGCGGCGACTACGGCGCCGATACCGGTCCACACACTGAATGGGCTGAGAAAACGCAGTGCTCCGCCGACGTAGGTCGGCACCTGACCGGCGGAGGTCATGGGGAAACCCTTGAGCACGGCGCCGATGGCGACACCGGCGGAGAACACCGCGGTCAGACTGGAAATACCGAATGCCCGGTCCCAGAAACGCTGGCTACTCTCGGCATGATGTCGGAACTCCAGTGCGACGGCGCGGGTGATGATGCTCCACAGGGCGAAGGCCAGCGGTATCAGCAGATAGTGGAAGGCGGAGCCGTAGACCAGCGGAAAGGTGCCGAAGAGCACGCCGCCCGCAACCACGAGCCAGGTCTCGTTCGCGTCCCAGGTGCCGGCCATCGCGGCCATGATGGCACCGCGTTCCTGTTCGTCGCGCACGAACAGGGAGAAGATGCCCGCGCCAAGGTCAGCGCCGTCTAGGATGATGTAGAGCACCAGGCTGAGGCCGAGCGCGAGCCACCAGGCGAAGGTGATGATTTGCTGTGTTTGCGTGAGAGAATCCATGCAGTTCGTCTCCTTGTCGACTCAGGCCGGGCGCACGTAGGCGGGCGCGGCGGTTTCGTCGTGACTGGGCGCCTCGAGATGTCCGAGCTGCTCGTGGCCTTCCTCGACCACCGGACTGTCCATGTCGGGTCCCTTGCGGATCACCTTGGCGAAGAAGTACCAGGCGCCGATCCACACGCCGAGTTCGAAGATCACGAAACCGACAAGCCAGAATATGGCTTCGGCGGCCGTCATGTGGCTCACGCCCTGTGCGGTGGTCATCAGGTGATATACGATCCACGGCTGACGGGCGATCTCGCGGGTCCACCAGCCGGTCCAGATCGCCAAGTAGGGCAGGAAAGCACTGAACACCAGCAGACGCAGGAACCATTTATTCTGCGCGACTCGGTCTACCGACAGTCGGCCGCGCAGCGCCAGATATGCGCCCCATAGAGCCATCAGGAACAGAAAGAAGCCGATCGCGACCATGATGCGGAATGAATAGAACGGCACGAGTACGGGCGGACGGTTCTGCGGCTTGAACTGGTCGAGGCCGGGAACCTTGCCGTTGAGCGTGTGCGTTTCGAGCAGGCTCAGCACGTGCGGCACGGTGATCGCCCAGTCGTTCCTGCCTTCGGCATCGTTCGGCCAGGCGAGGATGTGCCATCCGGTGTTGACCTTGCCGTTGATCTCGGTGTGGTAGTGGCCTTCCATGGCGGCCAGGGCGGCGGGTTGGGCTTCGGCGACCACGCGACCCAGGCTATCGCCGAGATAAATCTGTAGCGGTGTGATGACGAGAGCAGCGAGTACGCTGTATTTGAGTGCGCGCTGGAATAGCGCGACGTTGCGTCCCTTGAGCAGGTACCAGGCCGATACGCCGGCGACGAAGAACAGCGCCAGTTCCAGCGTGGCGATCCACATATGCGGGAAGGCCTTGAGGAAATCGGGGTTCAGGATGGCGGCGCCCCAGTTGGTGACCTGAAACAGCCCGTTCTTGAGTTCGACGCCGGTTGGCGTCTGCATCCAGGAGTTCGCCACCAGGATCCACATCGCCGAGAGGCTGGAGGAGAGCATGACGTTGAAAGTGGCGAACAGGTGCATCTTGCGGCCGATCTTTCCCCAGCCGAAGATCATCAGACCGATGAAGCCCGCTTCGTACATGAAGGCGGTGATCGTTTCGTAGCCGAGAATGTTGCCGAAGAACGGGCCGGCAGCCTGGGAGAACGGGCCGTAGAGAATTCCGAAAGCCATTTCCATGGTGACGCCGGTGGCCACGCCTGCGCCGAAGTTGATGATGAAGAGCTTTTCGAAGAAACGGGTCAGACGATACCACTGCTCATCTTCGGTTCTTGTCCACCGCCATTCGGCGAAAAACAGCATCAGCGATAGACCGATGGTCAGCGGCGGATAGAGGATATGCATGCTGGTGATCCAGGCGAAATCCAGCCGTGAAATAAATAGGGATAATGAATTTTCCAACATCCGATCGCTCCTAGGCGTGTTCGTTCAGTGCGGCGAGTGCGGAGCTGGGCAGCAAGCACCATGCCAGGCCGTACGGGTGGTTTATAGCTTGCCGGGCTGCGGCCTCATATGGGTTATTGGTGGTGGATATGGCAAGGTGTTGGTTGAAATCAACCACCTTTGAGGGTGCTTGCAATGATGATCGAACAGGTCGGCTGAAGCGAATTGGGTCAATGGCGATAGAGCGTCAGGGCTCGAAGCGGCCGTTTGAGGGATGGCTGATTTTCTGGGGCCCGTTTTGAGCGGGTCCCGAGAAGACGTCGAGTAGATGTCTCCACAGGCGATTGGCAGCGCTGCCCCATGGTCCGATCACACCATTGAGCGATGCATAGTCGTTGTGAACAGGCTCTAAGGTTCTAGTTCGTCTGCAGGGCAATGAGTCGGTCATGGTGAATGTCGTAGGCGAGGCGGGTTTGCAGCTCACCTATGCGCTGTAGGCTGAGATCGCTATGCGGCCGCGCGGCCCGGCGAAGGTCCTGCAGAAGCGATGCGTCGCTTTGGTGGCGATCGAACTTCAACCACCAGACGGCGTGCTGCAGCGAATTGCGGGCCCTGGAGATGGAGTCCGGAAACTGGACGTAAGCCGCTACCATCGCATCGAATGCGTGGATCATGCGTTCGGCTTCGGGGGTGGTTATCCAGCGGGTTTCCCGGAGAGCTTGGGCGATAGCCTTGTGCGCCTGCTTCCAGTGCGGAGTGAATGCCGAGGCTGCCTTGACGGCATCGCCGACGCTCTTGCGTACGGTGGTGATGGGGAAGACGTGCGAGGTGATCTCGATTTCCCCGATGAGTTTCGACAGTTCGACCCGGGCGCCCGCAAGGTCGCCCCGTGCGGTCAGTTGCTGGCCTCGCTCGGCGGTACGCTGCAGACGGACTCTTGCCGGTTGGTCCGCCCGATGCATGGGCAGTTGTTTGATGGATTTGATGAGTGCCGCCCAGGCCGTGGCCGGAGTCGTTCCGCCGTCGCCGGCAAGTGCCTGACGTACGGCGACCATCTGTTGCCTGAGACCGGCGAGGGACGGTGGCGTGGACAGTTGCAGCAGATGACCGCTTGCGTCCGCCAGCGCAAGACGCAGGGCCAAAATGTGCTTGGCGCGCTCCGCATCGCGTGCTTCCAGCAGATCCCCGTAGATGAGACGTCCTTCCTGCAGTAAATGGTTGCTGAAATTCGGGATCAGATAGTGATTGGCGGAGAGCGGTGATTCGCCCTCGGGCTTGGTGTCCGCGTAGCTTGTTGGAAGGAAAGGAGCTGTCAGCAACAACAGCAGGAGCAGTCGCTGCAGGGCAGGAGGCAAGTAATTGATTCGTGGCATGCGGATCGCGTATTAACTAGGTATTGCCCGGGGAGGCCGGCTGCCGATGCTGCAGCGACGGAGCACACCGGAATGAGTGTCAGGGCTATCCGACAGCTTCCGCGCAGGATAATTCCCGCGCGGGCCTTAATCCGCTGCAGACTGAGGCCGCTCAGGCCGATTCGCTTTCGCGATGTGGGTTGGCGTAGTGGCGTTCCACGTAGTCGCTGACCAGAGTCTTGAATTCGTCCGCGATGGTGTCGCCTTTGAGGGTGACGGTTTTTTCCCCGTTCACGTAGACGGGGGCGACGGGGGTTTCGCCGCTGCCCGGCAGGCTGATTCCGATGTTGGCATGCCTGCTCTCGCCGGGGCCGTTGACCACACACCCCATCACGGCGACGCTCATGTCTTCTACGCCGGGATGCGTGCTGCGCCACGTCGGCATTTGCCGGACGAGAAATTCCTGAATCTCGGCTGCCAGACGCTGGAAGTAGTCGCTGGAGGTGCGGCCGCAGCCCGGGCAGGCGATGACGCGCGGGGTGAAGGAGCGCATGCCCAGCGATTGTAGGATCTCCTGGGCGACCAGGACCTCCTGAGTGCGCTCCCCGCCAGGTTCGGGGGTGAGCGAGATGCGGATCGTGTCGCCGATGCCTTCGACGAGCAGAACGGACAGTGCCGCGGTGGAGGCGACAATGCCTTTCACGCCCATGCCCGCCTCGGTGAGACCGAGATGGAGCGGGTAATCGCAACGGCCGCCCAGGTCGCGGTAGGCACGGATGAGGTCCTGCACGCCCGACAGTTTGCAGGAGAGGATGATTCGGTCATGCCCCAGCCCGAGTTCCTCGGCTCGCTGCGCGCTCGACAGTGCGGATTCGAGCAGCGCCTCATGGGTGATCTCTTCGAGTTCCTTGGGAGCTGCGCTGCGCGCATTGTCGTCCAGGCGGCGCGCCAGCAGGTCCTGATCCAGGGAGCCCCAGTTGACGCCGATCCGCACGGGCTTGTCGTAGCGGCAGGCGAGTTCGATCATCTGCGCGAACTGCTCGTCGCGCTTCTTGCCGCGGCCCACGTTGCCGGGATTGATGCGGTATTTGCCCAGTGCTTCGGCGCAAGCGGGATACTTGGTCAGAAGCTTGTGACCGTTGAAGTGAAAGTCGCCGACCAGCGGTACGGCCAATCCCATGGCCTCGACGCGCTCGCGGATTTCGGGGACGGCTGCGGCGGCTTCTTCGGTATTGACGGTCAGGCGTACCAACTCGGAGCCGGCCCGCGCGAGTTCGGCCACCTGTATCGCGGTGCGCAGTGTGTCGGCGGTATCGGTGTTGGTCATGGACTGCACGACGACGGGTGTGTCGCCGCCGACGATGACGGAGCCGATACGTACGGGAACGCTGGTACGTCTTTTGCTCAGGGTTGCGCACAGCATACGTTTATCTTCCATTGCAGTGTTGGGAGGCCTTTGGCATGTCAGGCTCGCGCGTTGAATAATGCCGCTCGGCGGACGACCCGGGTATGAACTACGGGTCATCGCAGGCGATGATGGTATAAAGGCATAATCATACCGAATGATGTATGCCATGGTCAGCGTGGGCTACGTTTGTCGGTCGAATGCAACCGCGTATCGGTTGCGTGTTAAGTCGGGCTTGAACGAAGCCGATAATTTTGGATGCGAAAATACGCACGAGGCTCCATCGGTGCGACACCCAGGACGAATACCCTTTTGAGGCTGGGCCGCGCGTGAGGTGAACGATGCAGCAAGGTAATCAGGATAAGGTCGTAGCAATCGCGCCTGTCCGCGGCGGACTCGGTGCGGTACAGCGAGGCCAGCTCATCTCCCGTCTGCGCGAGCAGCTTCGTGATGCGCTTATGCAGCGCATCCGGGTCATGCTGGAAAACGTCGACGATGCGTTTTTCGCGCGTGCCGACAAAGCCGAGAGCAACCACCAGCAGGCGCTCTATTTCGAAGCGATGAGGGAAATCCGCCTCAAGCGCAGCAGCATCGAAGGAGACTTCGTTGCGGGGGTGCTTAAGGAATTCGAACGTAGTCTGACTCCGGGCAGTAGGAACCGTGTGCAAGCCGGCGGGGGCGATGATGAAGGTGAACTGAGTCTCGTCGAAACCGATGAACTCGAGCAACGGCTGGCGACAGACGGCATGGCCGGCAAGGCGAAGCGCCTTTATTCGGAAGACCTCTATCTGATCGGACAGCGTTTGGCGGCGCTTGGCAGTCAGACCGCGCCGTCTGCCGAAGACGATATCGCCATCGGTCCGCGAACGGTATGCGAGGCCTTCAACGAGGCAGCGGCGGTGCTGGAAATGTCGATCCAGCCCAAGTTGGTACTGTACAAGCTGTTCGACCGCTTCGTGGTTGGCGAACTGGGTGATGTGTACGGCGGCTTCAATCTCATGTTGCGTGAAGCAGGCTTGCTGCCGAATCTGCGCGTTGAAGAGCACTCTGGCGGCAGAAGCCGCCGAGGGTCTGCAGGTAGTCCTCGTGGCGGAGCTTCGGTCGGCGGCAACGGCAACTCCGCACAGGGTGGAAACGACTATTACGAGGATGAGGGCAACGACGAGCTGGCCGACGCTTTGCAGGCGTTCCTGGGGTCGGTTCGCAGTCAGGGGCGGGGGCCAGGAGGGGGCTACGGTTATGCCGGTGGCGCGCCGCTGATCGTTTCCGGCCACGAATTGGTCGGAGCCTTGACCCGATTGCAGCAGGCAGCCCATGCCGCGGATAGCGGCGTTGTTCCGTTGGCGCCGGACATGCTCAAGGACGAACTCCGCCAGGCGGTCGGTGCGGGTGGTGCGGGTGCGGGTGGTGCGGGGACGCAGGCGTTCACGCCTGTTGACGAAAACACCATCGACATCGTGGCGATGCTGTTCGATTTCATCTTCGAAGATCCCGCCTTGCCGGAGCCTTTCAAGGGCTTGATTGCGCGCCTGCAGATTCCGATGGTGAAGGTCGCCCTGCTCGACCGTAGCTTTCTCACCAGAAAACATCATCCGGCCCGGCGCCTGCTCAACCTGATGGCGCATGCCGGGATTGGCTGGATGCCGGGCGCCGGCCAGGGCGCCGAAGACTTGCTTGCCCGCGTCGAGCAAATGGTGAATCGGGTCGTCGACGAGTTCGAGGATGATACGCAGATCTTCGAAAAAGTGTTGGCGGATTTCGAGCCGCATCTTGATTCCGAAGAGCACGCCGCGCAGGAGCGCGAAAGCGCCGAGGCCGAACAGGCGATGCGCCGCGAAAATCGTGAGATCGGACGTGTCGTGGCATCGGCCGCGATTGATCAAGTGTTGGTGGGAAGCCGGGTTCCGGATGCCGTGGAAACGTTTCTACGTGGACCCTGGCGCGATTTGATGGCCGGAATCTATGCGAGTTCGGGTAGTGAATCGACACCTTGGATGAAGGCGCTGAACATAGCTTCAACGCTGGTTTGGAGTCTTATGCCCAAGGAGACGGATGAGGCACGAGCCCAGCTTCTGGATACCCTGCCCAACATCCTGCGGGCGTTGAGAGACGGCATGGAAAAACTGAATGTCCCGGCCGAAAAGCGCGAGGCCCTGTTTGCATGTCTCGCGCTGGAGCATTCGCGTCTGGCGCGGATTGCAAGACGACCGGCGCCTGAACCGATGCCCGCGGAGTCGAGGCATGCCGTAGCCGCGCCGTCTTCAGATGCAGCTGCTGGTGCAGAGGCTGTCCCCTCGGTCGGAAGTGGCCTTGAAAGCGTTTCTGGCCCGCTTCCCGCCGTCAGCGTGGACACGGATACGGATGCCTTGTCTTCCGTTGACCGGACTGAGGAAGTTCTTGCAACACCGGAGCCGGAACTCGACCAGAAGAGTTTCATGGCGCGCAAGACGGACGAGATCAAACGGATGATCGCCGAGGGCCGTTTCCGCGGTTCGGAGGCGGTCACGCCGAATCTCGGCGACGAGTCCGGTGAAGTGGTCCTGGATGAATTCATGGACTGCGCGGAAAGCCTGGAGGAGGGGACGTGGCTTGACTGGACCGATGCGAATGGCCTCGAGCAGCGGATCAAGTTGTCCTGGCGCAGCATCATCAGTAACAAGTACTTCTTCGTCAATCGTCAGGGAATGAAAGTGGTTGAGATGACGCCGCAAGCCTTGGCGACGGAGTTGCGTGAAACGCGTGCGCGCATTATCGAAGATGCGCCGGTAGTCGACCGGGCCTTGATTTCCGCCCTGGACAGTCTCAAGCAGACGGAGGGCTGACATCTCCTCCGTTTCGTTTCCTTGCCCCCGCCCCTCGTCCGGCAGTTGATTCATGGCAGAAAGCCTTCTGCACCATCGTGGGGCGAACGGTCTTGCGATGGTGCGCCCGCTTTGGAGCATTCCCCGAGCCGGCGTCGTGCTCTTTGCCAAGCGCCGCGCCTTGATTCAGAGCTTTGTTGAAGCCCGGGAAGCATGACTATCCAGTTGCCGGGACAATAGCTCTTCCTCATCACACACCCGGCTGTATTTGGTGGTCCGGGTTTTGCTCTGTATTAACGCGGTTCGGCTCCCTGCCGGCCCGTGGCGATGAGTTCAGCGACATAATCCTTCGAACACGATATGGATTTCGTCTCGCGCCATGTTCCGATACCGCGCGATGGGAATGAATGGATAACATTTCGAAGGCCGGGCAGCTCTATCTTCGCTTGGGTATTCATGAGGTGCCGAAGGATTGTCTGCTGTACGGGAATTTGTTGGATGCGGCAGCCGGTTTGTGGTGCTTTGACGTGGCCGAGAACGGTTTGCGCAGCCTGCTTGCGGAATTGTGTCGAACGATGCCGCAGTCGGTCGGTAGCGAGATTCAGGTTCTGTGGCTGTGTAACGCCGAAGGCGCGTTGAGTCCTCTTGAGGCACTTTCGCACGTGGTTTCGCTGGAAACGCTGTATACCTGGGTCGAGCATGAGTGGATCAAGGGCGATCTCGGGGACAGCCTGTTTAGTCTGTTGCAACCGATCGTCGATTTGCAGAGCGGAGGGCGTTTGTTCGCCTATGAGGCGCTGTGCCGTGTCAGGACCGGCGAGAACGAGGTGATCGGCGCGATCGAGGCATTCGATGTGGCGCGTCGGGCAAAGCGTCTGGAGGCGATGGATGTGGCCGCTCAACTGGCCGCAATAGAGACCAAGATTCGTTTGATGCCGGCCGGCATGCCCCTGTTCATCAACGCGATGCCCTGTAGTCTGGTGCAGGCGGACTACGATCGCCATCCGCTGTTCGCCGCACTACGGGCGCGCGGTGTACCCGCGCAGGAAATCGTGGTGGAGATCGTCGAGAGCGAACGTTTTGAGGACGTTGAAATGCTGGCCTTGGCCTGCGACGCACTGCGTGCTCAGGGAGTGCGCATAGCGCTGGACGATATGGGGTCTGGCTACAACGGCCTGAGTCTGCTTGGCGCGCTGAGGCCGGATTTCGTGAAAATCGACCGCGATCTGGTGCATGGCGCGCACAACAGCCGCGTGCGGTCAGTGATGCTTGAGGCGATCATCTCTTTGGCGCAACGTTTGGGATGCGCGACGGTGGTGGAGGGTCTGGAAGACGAGCAGGACGTGCAGCTGTGCTGCGACCTCGGCGTGAGCTATGCCCAGGGCTATTTCTTCGCGCCTCCCGACGAGAAACCGGTTGCCGAAGGACAGTTGCCCACGGTTGCCGCTGCGAGAACGGCCTCGCCCGTGCCACAGGTGCGTCTGGGGGATTTTCTCGTGCCCGGATCCGTGGTGTCGGTGCATGACGGTATTCATGCCGCGCAGCGCCGTTTTCGCTCCGATACGGCCTTGGAATTCATTGTCGTGCTGGATGACGAACGTCCGGTCGGATACCTGGACCGTAAGTTGCTGCGTTGTGTCGGCAGAGGGAATGTGGGGCGCTATGCCAAGGCCCTGGAGCATATCCTGGGAGCTACGGCGAATGCCCATAGTCTGTTTCGACGCCTGTACGAAAATGGCGGCCGTAACCAGCCGTGGGTGGTGACAGACGATGCGGGGCGCTACATGGGTACGCTGGCGCTGCTGGGGGCGCTGGATCATTTGACCAAGGCGGGTGTGCCGTCCAGCGTTCACCCCCTGACCAATCTGCCGACCGGCCCGGTGTTGCGGAGTCTCATCGACCACCGGCTCGCCGGCGAGGAATGGCTGCATCTGATCTACCTCGACCTGGATCATTTCAAGGCCTTCAATGATCGCTACGGTTTCGTGCGCGGTGACGCGATGATCTACCTGTTGGCGGAAATTCTGCGCAAGACCGCGGCTGCGCTGCCGGGCGTGGAACTCGGGCATATCGGAGGCGACGATTTTCTCATGGTGGCTCCGGCCTCGACGCACGGTGAAGTGGAAGAGGCCCTCGAATGGCTTATCACCCGTTTCCACGAATTGGCCATCTACCTGTATGACCAGCACGATTTCCAGCGCGGCTACTTCAGTACGGAGAGTGGAGGGCGCTATCCGGTTGCGACGCTGTCGGTCGCGGTGATTACCGGCGCCGAGGTCCGCGTGACGGACAGCGTCGGTGCCAGTGCGCGCGCCGCACAGCTCAAACGCCTGGGCAAAAATCGGCAAGGCAGCGTCATCGTGGTGGAGGGCAAACCTCTGCACATGGTGCCGCGCGCCGGGGTTGATGGCTTGCCTGCCTGGCATGCACATTTGGAGCGCGCATTGCGGAGTTTCCCTGCATTGGCCAGCGGTCAGGCGGTCGATGCCTGGTTTGCGGATCATCCAGAATTCGAGCTGGTGTTCCGGGTCGACAGCGAAGGAATGCAGTGTGGCGTGAACTGGGTCAATCCCGCGATGAGAGGCTCGATCAAGCGCGGCGGGGTGGGGGTGTATCGGGGGGATCGTCCCTATTTCACCATGCTTCGGCCGGGGTGCGCGGCCTACCTGTCCAGCGTGTATCTGTCACGGGCGACGGAGGATTTCTGCCTGACCTTCTGTTGTCCCGTATGGGATGCGGACAATGTGCTGCAAGAGCTGTGGCTGGGAGATATCGGACTCCGATCGCTGGTCGGCTGACGGAGTGGATCAGTGCGCTTCGAGCTTGCCCAGTTCATCGAGCACGGCGAGCACCAGCGATTCGCCTTGGGCACCCATCCCCTTGAGCAGCACGTCGGGATCGCGCTCGCCTTCGACGAGGCGGCGCATGAGTCCACCCATGCGCCCCATGTCGCCGCCGACTCGGGTCATCTGTTCGGCCATCTGGGAGAGCAGCTCGAGGGCCTGAACGTCGCCTCGGGTACAGGCGTGGATCATGCCGGCCAGACCAGGAGCGGCGAGAACCGGGTCGGGGCGGGCGTTAGGGTCAGGCAGGCTGGTTGGATCCTGCAGCCCGTGCAGAATCGCCTCGGCGATGACGTGGTCCTCCTCGTCGAGTCCGGCCAGTAGGCTGAGGTCGCGTGAACCATCGAGGATGCGCCGCACCGTGGCGACCAGCGCACCCCAGCCGTTTTCCTCGCTGGTGCGCAGCAGCTGGTCGAGCTGCGGGCGCAGTTCCGGGTTCTGCACGGCCTGGACAACGTTGACGATGAGGCCGGCGTGTGCCTGGATGAT